>NZ_FOEB01000049.1:0-7850 GCF_900110515.1 Methylobacterium sp. ap11
TGCGCCTGGGGAGCGCCGAGGCTTGCACCTCGGGCATACTCCGTCGAGCGATCCCGGGCGACGAGTTCGACGCCGGGATGCCGTTCGAGCCAGCCGGCCACCGTGGGTGCCGTGCGATCCGGGAGGAGATCGATGACGCGGCGGCGGTCGAGGTCGACGACGATCGTACCGTAGCGGCTGCCCTTCCGGATCGCCCAGTCGTCGATGCCGACCCGGAGGAGAGCCGGCGCATCGGGCAGCGGCATGCGGGTGACGAGCCGCAGCACGGTCGCGCGGCTTGCCGGCATGTGGAGGTGCGCGAGAAGACGCGCCCCGCCTGCACCGCCGCAGGCGAGGCCGACCCTGGCCTGCGCCTCGCCAAGCCGCCGCGTGAGCCGGGCGCGCGGCGCGAGGAGGGTCATGGGCGTCTCCGCGAAGGTCCGGCGTCCGCAGGCCGGGTTGAGGCAGTAGAACCGCCGCACCTCGATGCGGAGCCTTGTCTTCGATGCCGACAGCGGCAGGTCGGCGGGATGGCGGTGGTAGCGGCTATGGACGGACCGGCTCGCCTGCCCGCAATCGGGACATCGGCCGCTGGCTGCGTCCAGTCGCACCGGGACGACGAGGTGATCGTCGTGTCGTTCGACGAGATGCGCAACGCGGCACTCGGAGATGGCGAAGGGAATGTTCATGCCTCCCACGATGGGGAGGGCGGATCAGACCATCATCGGCCCGAGGCGATCCACCGCAATCCACGCAAAAACGAGCAAGAACCGCCGATCCGGGGCAATACCAATCCCAGGGGCACCTCGTCGCGCGCCAGGGTGAGGGAGACGAGAGACTGGCAGTTGGCCTTCTTGCCCAGCGCGCCGCAATATTGCCGAGCGACCCCGACCGAGTGCGTGCCCTGCTTGGGCAGAGCGGTGTCGTCGATCACTAGGAGCGCGTCGGATCCGCCCAGCAGGCCGTCACCCTGGCGGGCCAGTTCGCTCCAGAGCGGGGCATCGTCCCAGACCGGGCTGGTGATGAAGTGCTGTAACTGGTCGTGCCCGGACAGCCCCAGGCGCTCGGCCATCGGCTGCAAGCACTTGCGATCACCGAGCCCGAGCAGGCCGCGCAGGTAGAGTGTGGTGCCCGGTGCCGCCGGGTTTTGCGGCCCATCGCGGCCAAGAACGGCGCCAGCCACGTGTCTAGGTCCACCGCGTCGACACGATCTTCGCTCATGGCTGCATCCTGCTGCCCCAGCCAGTAGGACAACGCGCGAAACCGCCTCAAAGTGCCCAGGTAGTGCTAGTGTCCCGCGTCTGAAGTTCGTGGCAAAGTGTGGGTCTGTTGGGGGGCGCCGATGGCCTACCGTGTACCCACATCTCTTGACCTAAGCGCCGAGGAACGAGCCGAGCTTGAGAGTTGGGCCCGGCGCCGCAAGACAGCCCAGGGGCTCGCCCTGCGTGCCCGCATCGTGCTGCTAGCCTCCGATGGGCGGAGCAATACGGCCATCGCGGCGGAACTGAGCACCGGCAAGCATACGGTCGGCAAGTGGCGCGAACGGTTTGCCCGCGAACGCACGGATGGCCTGCTGGATGAACCTCGCTCGGGAGCCCCGCGCCGGATCGGTGACGATCAGGTCGCCGAGTTGATCGACCGCACGCTCTGCGAGCGGCCTCAGGGGGCCACTCACTGGAGCCAGCGCAGCATGGCCAAGGCCAGCGGGGTGTCGGGCGCGACGGTCGGGCGAGTCTGGCGCGCGTTCGGCCTGCAGCCGCACCGGTCCGAGACCTTCAAGCTCTCGACCGATCCGCTGTTTGCCGAGAAGGTGCGCGATATCGTGGGGCTCTATCTGGCTCCGCCCGCCCACGCCCTGGTTATCTGCAAGGACGAGAAGTCCCAGGTTCAGGCGCTCGATCGCACCCAACCGCTGCTGCCGCTCCGGCCCGGACAGGTGGAGCGGCGCACGCACGACTATGCCCGACATGGCACCACCAGCTTGTTTGCCGCCCTCGATGTGAAGGCCGGGACCGTGATCGGGCAGTGCTATCCGCGTCACCGCGCCAGCGAGTTCCGCCGCTTCCTGGACGAGATCGAGGCGGCGGTTCCGGCCGACCTCGACGTGCATCTGGTGCTCGACAACTCGGCGACGCGCAAGACCAAGTTGATCCGCGATTGGCTAGCCAGGCGCCCGCACTATCACGTGCACTTCACGCCGACCTCTGCTTCATGGATCAACCAGGTCGAGCGATGGTTCGGCCTGCTGACGGAGCGGGCGATCCGGCGAGGCGTTCATTGCTCGGTGGCCGAACTCGAACGCGACATTCGCGCCTTCATCGAGGCTACGAATGCCGATCCGAAACCGTTCCGATGGGTGAAGTCGGCTGATGCCATCCTCGCTAGCGTCAAACGCTTCTGCCTGAGAGCACTCGAAGCTCAGCCAGAAACAGCGCCTTTGCCACGAACTTCAGACGCAGGACACTAGGTTCAGGCTGTCGACGAGGGGATGCGCTTCAGCGTCTGGATTGGCATCGCCGCGCACCGGCTGCTCGGTACGATCAACCGCGCCCGGAGCGCCCCCTACAGGCACTTGGCCGAGTTCCGCGAGCGCTTCGACGGCTGCCAAATCCACGAGCCGGCCGGCCGCTGACGGGAAGCCCTGAGCCGTCCGGCGGCCGCGGCCGCCGGGCCACCGACCGCCGTGGTCGACGGCCCTGGTGGTCCAAGGTTGCGTCGAGGTGAGGCAGCCCCGACCCGGAACGTCACCCCTTCCCGACCGTTCGCGTTTCGTTTGAATGGGGGCCAGGACTTGACACGTATCGGGTATCACGCTTCGCACGAACAATACGCACCCTCGTCGCTCCTTTCCTACGTTCAGGCCGCGGAGCGAGCCGGCTTTGCCTGCGCGATGTCGTCGGAGCACTTCAAGCCCTGGAGCAACGCCCAGGGACATGCCGGGCACGCCTGGTCGTGGCTCGGAGCAGCGCTCGCCACGACCCGGCTCCCCTTCGGGATCATCACGGCGCCCGGCTACCGGCACCACCCCGCCGTCCTGGCGCAATCGGCGGCGACCCTGTCTGAGATGTTCCCCGAGCGGCTGTGGCTGGCCCTCGGCAGCGGCCAACGGCTCAACGAGGACGTGACCGGTCTGCCCTGGCCGGACAAGGCCGAGCGGACCGCGCGGCTCGGCGAGTGCGCGGCGGTGATCCGGGCACTGTTCGAGGGCGAGACCGTAACCCATCGCGGCCGCGTCACCGTGGTCGATGCCAAGCTCTACTCCCGCCCTGAGAGGGCGCCGCTGCTGATCGGAGGCGCCGTCACCGCCGAAACCGCGCGTATTGTGGCGGGATGGGCCGACGGCCTCGTCACGGTCGGCATCGAACCCGGGAAGCTTCGCTCCGTCGTGGCCGCATTCCGCGAGGGCGGCGGGTCCGGCAAGCCGATTTTCCTCCAGACCAAGGTCTGTTGGGACACCGATGCCGATAGGGCACTGTCGGAGGCTCACGGGCAATGGGCCGCCAACATGCTGGAGGGGGACGCCAACTGGGACCTGCGCACGCCCGAGGACTTCGAGACCGCGGCGCGCTTCGTGCGACCCGAAGACGTCCATGGCTGCGTGCGGGTGTCCACGGACCTTGGCCGCCAAGCCGCATGGCTCGCCGAACTGGCGGAGATCGGTTTCGAGGAGATCATCGTCCATCAGGTCGGACGGAACCAGGACCCCTTCATCGAGGCGTTCGGCGGCCATGTCCTGCCGCAACTGCGTCGCTAGACGGCCCGCCGCGCATCATCCCCCGGAGTTACACGTCGTGCTGAAGCCCTTTCCCCGCTCAGGCGGCCCCGTCGAACGCGAAGAAGGATACCTTCCCCTCGAAGCCTACGCCGCATTGGGTGAAGGCCGCTCCGTCGCCCTTTCCGGCGCAGACGGGTCCATCGATTGGTGGTGCTGCCCCAACCTCGATTCCCCGCCGCTGTTCGACCGCCTCCTGTCGCCGCACGAGGGCGGCTACTTCTCCGTGACACCGGACGAGCCGTTCACCACCGAGATCGGATACCGCGAGGGCAGCAACGTCCACGAGACCGTCTTCACCACCGCGACGGGCAAGGCCCGGTTGACCGAGAGCCTGAACAGCGGGCCGGCTGGACGCCTGCCCTGGGCCGAACTCGCCCGCCGCATAGAGGGCCTAGAAGGGCGCGTGCGCCTCCGGATCACCCTCGTGTTCGGCACGCGCGGAGACACGGCCGGCCCCTTCCTGTCGGCGAACGCCAGCGGGAAGGCGTTCCATGTCGCCGGCCTGATGGGCCTGTTCCGGTACAGCGACGGCATCCGCATCGAGGCGGAGGACGACCACGCCATCGCCGCCGTCGTCGAGGTCACGGCAGGCCGGACAGAGACCATCGCCATCGTGGCGGGCGAGGACGAACCGCTGGTCGTCGCGCCGGTGGCGCACATCGACCGCCGCATCGAGGTTTCGTGCAAGGCGTGGCGGGACTGGACGGAGGGGCTGGGCTACGGTGGACGCTACCGCGGGCAGGTCGAGCGCAGCGCGTTGGCCCTGAAGCTTCTGCTGTACTCCCCGACCGGCGCCATCGCGGCGGCGGCGACGACCTCCCTGCCCGAGGGGATCGGCGGCAGGAAGAACTACGACTATCGCTACGCCTGGGTGCGCGACGCCGGCTACGTCATCAAGGCATTCCTCCGACTGGGTGCCCACGCCGAGTCGAGCGCGGCCCTGGCGTGGCTGGTCCGCCACCTGGACGAGCACGGCGCGCAAGTCCTCTACACCCTGAACGGCGAGACCGTGTCGGATGAGGAGGAGCTCGACCTTCCGGGATACCGGAACTCAAGGCCCGTCCGGCGAGGCAACGCGGCCACCGGGCAGCACCAGCACGGAATCTACGGCGACATCTTCGAGACGGCCGAGCGCTTCGTCGTCGGCGGCGGTATGCTCGACCTGCGTACCGGCGCCCTGCTCGCACGCCTGGCCGATGAGTGCGCCGAGAAGTGGAAGATGAAGGATGCCGGGATCTGGGAGCTTCCCGAGCGACGGCACTATACCGGGTCGAAGATCAGTTGCTGGCAGGCGCTGGCCCGTGCCGTGGAGATGGCGGAGAACGGGCACCTCCCCGGGAGCTGCAAGGACCGCTGGAGCCGGGCTCGCGACCGCGTCGCCGCATGGATCGAGGAGCACTGCTGGTCCGAGAACAAGCAGGCCTACGTCATGTACCCTGGCAGCGACATGCTGGACGCCTCGCTGACCCTGGCTGTGCGGTTCCGCTATGGCAACCCCGAGCGCCTGCGTGCCACCTGCGAGGCCATCGACCGCGAGCTCGGGCGCGGTCCCTACCACTACCGCTACACCGGGGTGGAGGCCGAGGAGGGGTGCTTCCTGGCCTGCACCTTCTGGCTCGCCGAGGCGATGGCTTTGCTGGGTCAGGCCGATGCAGGCGCCGAGAAGTTCGAGGCGGTCGTGTGGGCGCTCGACCGCAACTCGGGCACCTGCTCCGAGATGGCCGATCCGGTCACCGGCGCCTTCCTCGGCAACCTGCCGCAGGGATTGACGCACCTCGCGTTGATCCAGGCGGCGGCGACCCTGTCCGGCATGGAACTGTAGGAGGGAAGCCCATGCCCTCGTGCATCGGTAGCGGCGTACGGTGTTCCCGCCACTGCACATCCCACTCGGTAGCCCCCCGTCGGCCGGTGCCGCCGCGCCGTGTTCTTTGCCACGGACCGAGGCGCCGACCGGGCCATCCGCTCGGCAACGAAGCGGCCGATGCCGAGGGCCGCACTCGTTACGATGACGGAGG
The DNA here is from genome assembly GCF_900110515.1 of Methylobacterium sp. ap11. Taxonomy (NCBI): domain Bacteria; kingdom Pseudomonadati; phylum Pseudomonadota; class Alphaproteobacteria; order Hyphomicrobiales; family Methylobacteriaceae; genus Methylobacterium; species Methylobacterium sp. ap11. The sequence continues at coordinate 5,770 of NZ_FOEB01000049.1, forward strand.
TTCCGGCAAGTGCCTGGTGCGCCCAGCTCATGACGTGGTCCCGGCATCCGTGCCGAACAACACCCGTCGGTCGGCTGGTCCGCGGCAGGCGATGTGCTCGTGCGGTCGAACCAGCACCAGCGAAGGCCGCTCATCGACCCCGTAGGCGGCGTGCGCCTTGCGGTCGAAATCCGACAGCACCGGCGCCGCCGGACCGGCCGGCACGAGACATGGACGTAATGTCTCTCACAGAGCCACCGCCTCGCGGCGGCGGGCAGCGAGGGTGTCGCGTCCGGCGAATGCCCGTCGAAACACAGCAGCGCCCAACCCGTCTTACGCCCATCCGGATCCTAAAGGTACGGGAAGAGCGGCGTCGTGCGCCGCGGATGCGCCACCTCGGCCTCCGGTGCGCGTTCGCCCGCCCGCGCCCCGCGCCCGGTTTGAGCGCCTAACAGAACCGCTGGACCTGGCGGAGGGTGATGAGGCTGTCCTGCAGGAACGTGAAGGCCTCGTAGATGTCGGCGCGGTGTTCGTAGCGGACGGGCAAGCGGCGGGCGCGGTTGAACCAGGCATGGCTGCGCTCGACCACCCAGCGATGCCGCCCGAGCCTGTCGCTTCGCTCGATGCCGCGCCGCGCAATCCGCAACCGGATCCCACGCGCCCGGCACTCCTGCCGCCGCACGCGGGCATCGTAGGCCTTGTCGGCGTGCAGCTTGTCGGGGCGCCGGCGCGGTCGTCCCCGCCGCCCGCTGCGCAAGGGCGGGATGGCATCCGGCGTCGAGGCCATCAGCGGGCTGTCGTGGCAGTTGGCACCCGTCAGGACGAGGCCGAGCGGCGTGCCGCGCGCGTCGGTGACGCGGTGGCGCTTGGTCGGGTACCCGGTCAACCCCACCGGCATCCGCCGCGAGGCGCTCGCACGTGCCGTTCCCGCCGCAGGTTCGCGGCCGTTCGGCCAGACGGCGGGGCGAGGCAGGCGCGATGGCCTCCGGTTCGGATTGGCGATGCACCGGAGTGCGGCATCCCTCACGCCCCGCCAGGGTCGGGACACCGCGTGAATCAGGCGAGCGCTCCTCGCCGACATTCCCGCCTTGCGCGTTTGACGGCCATCGGCGGCTGATGCGCTCGCCCAGGCCGTCGGGCGCCGGACGCGCCCCTCCTCTCCGGCATGCCGTACCCTCGATCTGGACCACCAGGATGCCGGCCCGACCGGTTTTCGCAAGGGGACAGCGGAACGACACCGGCGACCGATCGAGTTCCGGACCGTCCGACGGCTGACTGACGGCGGGAGGACGTGCGTACGCTGGTCGTGTCGATGTGGCGGACAGCACGAGGGCGTCCGGTCTTAAGACCTGTGGAGCGGTCTCACCGGCGATCCGGTCGTTTTGTTCCGGTCCCGGCCCGTCCGCACCGGGCCCGACCGCCCCTGCGGCCGGAGGCGGGGGGACTGGCGCCAGGGCAGCGCCTCGCCGCAACCCCTCACGGGGTCCTCCGCTGGCGCTCCGGCGGCGCCGATCGGCGCCCGTGCGTCGGACGCGACCCTCACGCCGGTCCGCGCGCCCTCGGCCGCGGCTGGCGCGGTCGCTCCCTCGAGTCGAACGTCATGGCGCTCATCGGTACATTCCTGCGCGGCTCGGACGGCAGCTTCACCGGCACCGTCCGCACGGCCACGCTGCTGCTCTCGGTCGAGATCCGCCTCAATCTGGGGCGCCGGCCCACCAGTCCCGACTACCGGGTCGTCACGGCGAGCGGGGCGGCGTTCGGGTTCGGCTGGCACACGCCGCATCCGCGGCTGGGCTGGTTCGTCCGGCTGATCCTCGACGACGTGACCTTCCCGCGGGCAGTCCAGGCGAGCCTGGTCGCGGACCCGGTCGGACAGGATCGCTTCCAGCTGCTGTGGTCGCGCTGAAGCGATCATCGACGCTGGTCCGGCCTCGCGGTGACGTCGCCGCGGGGCCGAACCGCGACGACGTTCTGAAGAATCACGGCTTCGTCCGCGCGGCGGACGGGGGATGGCGCCTGTCCCCGGCATTCGACATCGTGCCCCAACCCGACATGTGCGACGTCCAGGCCATCGGCCTCGGCATCATGGGAGGGCTCCCGAC
>NZ_FOEB01000027.1:0-90858 GCF_900110515.1 Methylobacterium sp. ap11
AGTTCGCGGTCGTCCGCGCCGGCCTGAACTACAAGTTCAACGGCTTCTAGTCTGAACTCTCCGTCCCCGGACGGAGCGGAGCCCGGCCTCACGGCCGGGCTCTTCGCGTTTCAAGGGGCCTGCACGAGCGGCGTCGGCCGTTCTCCGCGGCGGCCCGGGCAACGAGCCGACCCGGGATCCCGAGCATCCGCGTCCCGAGCGCGGGGAAGGGGGTGATCGCGCCCTCGGGGACGCCGCCGCGAGCGACGTGCCCGGATCGATCCGGGTCATCCCCTTGAGAATGGGCGGTCCGGCCGGACGGCACGCCATCCGGATTGGGGCCGGGCCGGCGCCGTGCTACGGCGGGGGCAGGAGGACTCCCGATGTCATTCGATCGTTCCCGCCGCGGCAGCGACCCGCGCCAGACTGCCGAGGCCGCGTTCCGGGCCGTGACCCGCAAGCCCGCCGAGGGCCCGGCCCCGCAGGACGCCAAGCCGAAGCCCGCCGCCAGGGCCGCGATCCCGGGCGTGCGCGAGACCGTGTCCCTGCGCCTCGACCGCGACGTGCTCGAGCATTTCCAGGGAGAGGGTCCGGGCTGGCAGGACCGCATCAACGCGGCTTTGCGCAAGGTCGCGGGCCTCTGATGGCGGCCGCGCTCTGATGCGGCTGCGGTGCGCGGCGCTCCTCCTGCTGCTCGCCGGGCCGGCGCAGGCCGAGGGCGGGCTGGTGACCAACCCGTTCGCGTCGAACTACCGCTCGGTGCCGATCGGCGCGCGGGCGACCCCGCCGCGCCTCAGCGCAGGAACTGCCCGAAGGCCCGCGGCCCGTCCGAGGTCTTCACCGTTCCGGTCACCCGCAGGGTCGCCGCATCGATCGCCGTGAGGGTGTTCGATTCCCAGTTGGCGACGTAGACCGTGCGGCCGTCCGGGCTCGCCTGGATGCCCTCCGGGTATTCCCCGACATCGAGGCGAGGACCGGGCTCCAGGGTGGCGGCGTCGAAGGTGCTCACCGTGCCGCCATACTGGTCGGTGACGAAGGCGCGGCCCTGGGCCAGCGCCACCGCGTAGGGCCGCTCGCCGACCTTGACCCGGCCGACCTCGCGGCGCGACGCAATGTCGACGACCGAGACGTCGTTCGAGCCGACATTCGCCGAATAGGCCCGCTTGCCCTGCGGATCGATCGTGACCCCGAACGGCCGGGTCCCGACCGGGATCACCGCGACCCGCTGGCGCGTCGCGGTGTCGACGAGGGAGAGCGCGTCGTCGTCGCGGTCCGCCGCCAGGAGGAACTTGCCGTCCGGCGTCACCGCGATCCCCGACGGCGAGGTGCCGACCGGAATCTCGCCCGCGACCGCCAGGGTCTCGGGATCGACCTGCCACAGCCGCTTGGCGTACCAGTCGGCGACGTAGACCGCGCCGCTCACCGGGTTGACCCCGACCCCGAGGGGACCGCCGCCGAGGGCGACCGTCCGCACGACCCGGCGCGTGGCGGCGTCGATCACCACCAGCGCCTTGCCCTCGGGTGCCGTGACGTAGACCCGGGCCCGGTCGGGCGAGAGCGCGATCCCGGCCGGCGCGCCCGGTACGGGAATCGTCGCCACGCGCTTCAGCCCGTCGAGGTCGACCACGTCGACGGCATCGGCGTTCTGCGCGGTGACGAAGGCCTCGGTCACCCCCGACGGCTCCGCCCCGGCGGGGATCGGCGCGAGACCGATCCCCAGGAGGAGGCAGAGCCCGGCGAGGGACCGGGCGCGCCGACGGCTCACGAGCCGCTCTTCTCGATCTTCGCCTTCAGGTTGTCGAGGCCGGCGCGGTACAGGCCCGACACCGCCTTGATCGCCGCCTCGTCGCTCAGCTCGGGCGGCGGATCGTTGTTCATGTAGCCGCGGTAGAACGCGCCGTCCCACACCACTTCCGACTTGCCGCCCTCGGCCGGCTCGACCTTGATCGTCGAGGAGTAGTTGTTGACCGGCAGCACCTTCACGTCGACCTTGTTGATGCGGTACGACAGGCTCTTCTGCTCGGCCGAGTACTTGTAGAGCTCCTCGTCGACGGTGGGGCCGCCCTTCAGGGTGAGGGTGCGGGTGGCCTTGACCTCGTTGCCGCCCTTGCCCTCGGTCTTCTCGACCGGCGGCAGCCAGCTCATGTCCTGGAAGTTGCCGACCACCGCCCAGACCTTGTCCGGCGCGGCGTTGATCGTGACCTTCTCCTCGACCTTCTTGCGGGTCGGGCCGTGGGCCTGGGCGGCGGGGGCCGCCGCGACGGCGGCGAGCAGGGCCGCCGCGATGATGCGCTTCATCGGATCTCTCCTGTTCACGCGTGTCTCACGCGTCATCGACCGCGAGGGAGCCTCCGGCCGCCTGGGGCAGGGCGGCCGCGACCTTCGCGGCGATCCAGTTCCAGGCCTCGCGCTCGGCGGGCCCGGCCGTCTTCTCGACGGCGATGCGGTGGTGCTGCAGCTCGGCGAGCACCGTGTCGGGGTTCAGCATGTGCAGGCGCGTCGACAGGATCGCCGCCTCCAGCACCGCGCTCTGCGCCCGGTTGTAGCCGAGGAAGGGCCGGTGCGCCTCGGCGCTGACCACCCGGCCGCGGAAGCGCGGCCGGACGGGATCGTCGCGCACCTCCACGACCTGCAGTTCCATGTGGCCGTAGGCCGCCTCCAGGCGCGGCACCGGGATGTCGCGGCAAGGCACGCTCGCCCAGTCGCGCCGGCCGGTAACGCAGCCGGCGATCACCCGCACGTCCGCGGGCGCGGCGGCGGCGAAGAACGGCAGCGCCTCCAGGTTGGCGATGGTCGGCGAGGGCCGGAACGGGGCCACCCAGAAGTCCTCGCCGTCCCGGATCAGCCCGAACGGTACGAGGTGCAGGGCGCCGTCGGGCGCGAGCGTCGTGACGATGGTCTCGAGGATCAGCGGCACGGCCTCAGGGCTTCCCGCTCTGGCGGGTATGGCCCGGGGCCTTGAAGCGGGTGGTGTCCTCGGCGTCGGCGTCCATCGCACAGCCCCAATCCAGCGGCTCGTCCTGCACGTAGCGCTTGCCGAGGCGCCAGGCCAGTTCCGCCTTGGTCAGTTCCCCGCCGAGATAGAAGGCGTGGCCGCCATCCGCCTCGACGCCGAGCCTGGGGAAGAACGCCATCGCGTCGTGCCCGACCTCGTGGATGTCGCGGTTGTAGATGTGGACCCCGTCCTCCGCGACCGCGACGCGGTAGTTGGGGTCGCGCACGTCCGCGGCCAGCGCCGCGATCTCGTCCGCATTCTGGGTATAGGGCCGCTTGTCGTGCAGGGCGAGGAGGGCGCGGCCATAACCTTTGGGCAGGGCGGCGTCGGCCTTGGCGGCGTACATCACCCGGCGGGCGGCGTCGTGCTCCTCGACCGTGCGGCGGGTGTGGTTCGAGACCTGCACGATCAGCACGTTGCCGATCGCCAGTTCGGAGCACACGCCCATCAGGAGCGCCGTCACCCCAAGGCTGTCGGCCTCGGTGAGCTCAGTCAGGTTGCCGGTCCCCATCATCATGGCGATGTCGGGGTGGCGGCGCCGGGTCTCGTGGTAGCGCACCAGCGACGCCGCGAAGCCGAAATGGATCGGTTCGAGGATCGGGTCGGCGATGAAGGGCCTGCCCGCCCGCTGCATCCGCTCGATCGCCCGGTCGAGGGAGGGCAGGTCCTCGGGCCGCATCGGCACCAGGATCGGCACCGCGTCGGTCTCGAAGGCGAGGTCGAGGGTCTCCTCGTTGAGGCTGAGCAGGAAGTCGGCTCCGGCCGCCGCGCCGCGCCGCAGCTCGTCGGCCGAGAACGAATCGACGCTGACCCGCAGCCCCTCGGCCTTGAGGAGCCGCACCGTGTCGTCGAGATGGGGAAAGGGCGTGTCGGGCAGGCCGCCCAGATCGATCACGTCGGCCCCGCGCCGGGCCAGGTCCTTGGCGCGAAAGAGAATCTGCTCGGGCGTCATCCGCGAGGCGTCGACGATCTCGGAGAAGATCCGCACGTCGTGGCGCGTCAGGTCGACCTTGCGCCCGGCGAGCCCGAGGAAGACCGGCAGATCGACGATCTCGTCGGGCCCGCGCTCCACCGGCACGCCGAAATGCCCGGCCAGCACGGCGGGATCGGCCCGGCAGCGCCCAGGCAGGATGACCCGCGTTGCGTCGGCCGGGATCGTCACCCGGCGGCGGATGATCTCCTCGGTCATCAGCGCGGCGACCTTCACGCCGGCATCCGCGATGGTCCAGGCGAAGCGTTCCGGCGGCAGGCTCGCGGCGATCTTCTCCAGCCGCGCCTTGGCGAGCCGTCCGGTGATGAAGACGAGGTGCTCCCTCACGCGGCGCGCTCCGACAGGGATCCGCGGCAGGTCCGGTCGCCGCCGGGGCCCCGTAGCACGATCGCACCGGCGAAGAGAGTCGCAAAGGCCGGGAAGGCGGCGTCTACCAGTCCGGTCCGCGCGAGATCCGGGAGGGCGGCGCCGGGCGCCGGATCGGCGGACTTCACCAGCAGGCAGCGCGCGGCCCCGAGCCGCGCAGCGAGCCAGAGCGCCAGGCTGTCCGAGGTCACGTCCCAGCTCTCCGGAATCTCCGGATGGCCGGCGGCGAGGGGGGAGGGATCCCAGACCGGAACGGTCCCGGCGGCGAGGCCCCCGGCCGGATCCTGCGTCACGACGAGGCGCGGCTCGAGCGCCGCGAAGATCCGCGCCATGCCCGCCATCGCGTCGAGGGCGAGGCGATGGGCGAGGGGATCGGGGAAGCCGAGGGCGCCTTGCGTCGTGCGCACCGCGTCGGCGAGCGCGCCGCCGCCCGGCACGATCGCCACCGGCCCGTCCTCCCCGTCGGCGAGCGACGCGAGCACCCGGCGCAGCCGGTCGCGGTCGGCCACGAGGCTACCGCCGACCTTGACGATTGTGAGGGCTGCCGGGAACCCCGTCCCCTGCCGCGGCACCGGTTCAGGCCGCCGCGACGCGGGGCGCCGCCAGCCGCCGCGCCGCCTCGGCGATCCGGGCCGGATCGAGCCGCCCGGTGCGGTCCGCCGCCGCGCACAGGCCGCCGCGAAAACCGAGATAGCCCGGCCGCAACGCCGCGAGATCGGGGATGTCGTCGAGCCGGAGCGAGCCGGCGAGGCCCGAGAGCAGGCCGTGCGCCCGGCACGCCGCCGTGAAGCCGGCGAGCCGCGGCAGGGCCAGGTGGTCGGCGAGGCGCCGCCCGTCCTTGCCCCGCGTGTCGATCATCGCGCCGGAGAAACCCGCGGCAGCGAGCCCCGGGACGTCGTCCCCGTCCGGGCCGTCCTCGGCGAACAGCACCGCGATCACCGGCGTGCCGGCGGGGAGAATCAGGCCCGCCGCGTCGCGCCCCGGCGCCCAGGCGATCTTGAGGTAGCCGACCCCCGTGCCGGCGAGCGCCGCGAGGCAGGCGGAGGCCTCTACGGCGTCCCGCGGCTCGCCCGCCACCGCGCTGGTGAGCCGGTCGCCGGAGACCGCCACGATCGCCCGCACGATCTCGGCCGGGAGCGCCCCGAGGGCGCCGCACTCCGGATCCTTGCCGTCGATCAGGTCGGCGCCGCCGTCGCGGGCGAGCGCGGCCTCCGCGGCGTCGCGGACGCTGACGAGGAGGCGGACGCGGGAGGAAGACGAGTCGGGCACGGGATCAGGACCGGTTCGGCAGCGGCTCGGCAAACAGGCGGTTCTTCACCAGCGAGCGGACACCGTGGAGCCAGGTCTCGTCGGTGTCGCCCTGGATCACCACCTGGCCGCCGCGCAGCACCTTGCCGCTCGCCACGTCCGTGATGGTGATGTTCAGGTTGAGCACCTGCGGCGCGCTGCGTTGGACGTAGCCGTAGACGACCAGAGCCGCCCCCGCCGCCTGGGCGATCTTCTCCGCGCAGCCCTCGCACTTGTAGAGCGGGGCGTCGCGCCGGATCGCCGCGGCCTGGGGCGCCAGGTCGACGGGCTCGAGACCCCGCCCGGCGACCTCGCGCCGCAGAGCCTCGGTGGCGAGCGCCAGGCGCCGCGCCTCCTCGGGCTTCAACGGCCGCGGCCCGATCACGCCGGGCTCGGCCAGCTCGATCGCGAACACCGCCGCGGGGCTCGACGCCGCCTGGGCGGACGAGCCGACGGAGAAGGCCGCGAGGGCGGGCAGGATCGCCAAGGCGGAGAGGGCGCGCAGAACCGGCATCGGGGGACCCTCGCATGGCGGTGCGGGCCGGCGCAACGCGGCCGCGCGACGCCGCCCTCGGACTTTGGGCGAAGGATTTCTCAGAAATTCCTCATCGAACAGGCGTTGAGGGTGAGCGACGATCCGGGCTAGCCTGCCTCGGCATGGCCTCCCTCCGCAAGCGCGCCCTCGCCCCCCTCGGCCTCCTCGTCGCCCTGACGGCGGCGCCCGGACCGTGGGCCGTCGCAGCCCGGGCGCAAGCGCCCGATACGCAGGCGCCGGCACCCGCGCCGCCGGCGGTCCAGCCCGCGGCTCCGAAGGCGGCGGAGATCCGCATCGGCCTGATCTACCGGCCGGCCCCGGCGCCGTCCTCCTACGACGCGCAGGCCGCGCCCGAGGACGAGGGGCTGGCGGGCGCCAACCTCGCCATCCGCGACAACACCACGACCGGCCGCTTCGTCGGCCAGAGCTACGCTCTCGACGCGGTGGCGCTCGGCACCGCCGCCCCCGGCGCGCCGCCGCCGCAGAGCCCGGTGGACGCCGCCCGCGAGCTCGCCGCCAAGGGCCTGCGCTTCATCGTGCTGGCTTTGCCCGCCGACGAGCTGCTGGCGGTGGCCGACGCGCTCAAAGGGTCCGGCATCGTCCTGTTCAACGCCAGCGCCCCGGACGACCGTCTGCGCGGCGCCGATTGCCGGGCCGACATCTTCCACGTCGCCCCGAGCCGGGCGATGCAGACCGACGCGCTGGCGCAGTTCCTGGCCTTCATGCGCTGGCGCAAGCTCTTCCTGATCACCGGCCCGCAGGACGGCGACAAGCTCTGGGCCGAGGCGCTGAAGCGCTCGGCCAAGAAATTCGGGCTGCAGATCACGGCGGAACGCCCCTGGACCTTCGGGCCCCTGGCGCGGGCGCGGGGCGACACCCCGACCCGAGCCGAGGCCCTCGTCTTCACCCGCGGTCTCGACTACGACGTCGCCGTGGTGGCCGACGAGGCGGGCGATTTCGGCGATTACGTGCCGTTCCACACCGTCGATCCGCGTCCCGTCGTCGGCACGCAGGGGCTCGTGCCCACCACCTGGCACCCGACGCTGGAGGTCTGGGGCGCCGCCCAGGCCCAGAACCGCTTCCGCCGCCTCGCCGGCCGGCTGATGCGCCCTCTCGACTACCAGGTCTGGGCGGCGTTGCGCGCCGTCGGCGAGGCCGCCTTCCAGAAGAAGACCACCGACCCGGCGGCGCTCACGGCGGCCATCGCCGACCCGGCCTTCAGCCTGCCGGGCTACAAGGGCGTGGCCTTGAGCTTCCGCCCCTGGGACCACCAGCTGCGCCAGCCGATGCTGCTGGTGCAGCCCCAGGCCCTCGTGGCGGTGGCGCCGGAGCAGGGCTACCTGCACCAGCGCACGCCGCTCGACACGCTGGGCATCGACCTGCCGGAGACGCAGTGCAAGCTGCCGAAATCGTGATCGCGACACGCCCGCCCCCGCGTCAGCCATAAGTCGGCCTCGCCCGCGATCCCGCGACAGGCCAGGTAAGATCCGAAGAGCACGAAGAGACGGACCGCGCGGGACGAGCGCGGCCGGAAGGGAGGACGAATGAGCCGTCACCGGATCGGATCGGCGCGCCCCGCGGCGCTCGCAGCGGCGTTGTCCGCCGCCCTCGCCGCTGCTCTGCTGGCCGCGCCCGCCCAGGCCACCACGGTCTATGTCAGCAACGAGAAGGGCAACTCGGTCAGCGTCATCGACGTCGAGACCCTGAAGGTCACGGCGACCTGGCCGGTGGGACGCCGGCCGCGGGGCATCACCGTGGGGAAGGACGGGAGCCTGCTCTACGTTTGCGCCAGCGACGACGACCGCATCGACGTGCTCGACACCAAGACCGGCAAGATCGTGCGCTCGCTGCGCTCAGGGCCCGACCCGGAGCAGTTCATCGCGCACCCGTCCGGCAACCCGCTCTACGTCGCCAACGAGGACGACAGCCAGGTCACGGTGCTCGACATCGAGAAGAACAAGGTGGTGGCCGAGGTGCCGGTCGGCGTCGAGCCGGAGGGGATGGGGTTGAGCCCGGACGGGTCGATCCTGGTCAACACCTCCGAGACCACCAACATGGCCCACTTCATCGACACCAAGACCTTCCAGGTGATCGACAACGTGCTGGTCGACGCGCGCCCGCGCTTCGCCGAGTTCAGCCGCGACGGCAAGTGGCTGTGGGTCTCGGCGGAGGTCGGCGGCACCGTCTCGGTCATCGACGTCGAGACCCGCAAGGTGGTGAAGAAGATCACCTTCAAGATCCCGGGCGTCACCGACGAGCAGATCCAGCCGGTCGGCGTGCGCCTCACCAACGACGGCACCAAGGCCTTCATCGCGCTCGGGCCCGCCAACCGGGTCGCGGTGGTCGATGCCAAGACCTACGAGGTCCAGAAGTACCTGCCGGTCGGCCAGCGGGTATGGCAGCTCGCCTTCACGCCGGACCAGAAGCTCTTGTTTTCCACCAACGGGACCTCGAACGACGTCTCGGTGATCGACGTCGAGGCGATGAAGGTGACGAAGAGCATCCCGGTCGGGCTGCTGCCCTGGGGCGTCGCGATTTCGCCGCAGTAGTTCCCCTGCCGCGCCGCAAGACGGATGCGGCGCGGGATCCCCTCTCCCGAGTGGGGGAGGGGAGTGTGCTCGACCTCCCACCCGGATTCTTCATGCGCGCCCTTCTCACTGCCGCCGCTCTCACGGCAAGTCTCCTCGCCACCCACGCCTCCGCGGGCGACCTGACCAAGGGCCGCACCGACCTGCCCGAATTGTTCCTCGGCGCCGAGGACAACGACTACGCGGTGCCCGTGAAGGACATCGAGATGGAGGCGGGCAAGTCCTACCGCCTGCGCATCACCGCCAAGGGGCAGAAGGAATACAAGTTCTTCGCCAGCGAGTTCTTCCGCGGCGTGTGGATGAACCAGATCGTGATCAACCACCTCGAAGTGCACATGGCCGGCCCGCCGCACCACCTCGAATTCGACGACCAGGGCACGATCGCGGTGGAGTTCGTCACCGTGCGGGCCGGCGAGTTCCCGTGGTCGGTCCAGGGGCTGGAAGGCCGGGGCATGACCGGGCGCTTCATCGTGAAATGATCGAGGGTGGGCGGGTCGCCACCGCCGGCCTACATCGACCGTAATACCAAGGAGGACACCCCCGGATGCGCGCGCTCATCGCCGCCCTGCTCCTGCTGACGGCTTTGCCCGCCCGCGCCGACGACGCAGCGTCGTGCCGGGACGGCATCGCGATGATCAAGGCCGAGCTGGCGAAGTCACCGGCCGAGGCCGTCGCCAAGACCCTCAGGAAGGAACTGCGCGTCGCCGAGCGGGAACTCGGCGAGAAGGAATACGACGAGTGCCTGGACGCGGTGCGCGACGCCCGCCGGGCGCTCAGCCGATGAGCGGGCCGGCGCTGGCGGTCGAGGGCGTGAGCCACCGCTTCGGCGCCCGCACCGCCCTCGACGCCGTGTCGTTCGAGGTGCCGCGGGCCGCCTTCGTGGCTTTGCTCGGGCCGAACGGCGCCGGCAAGACCACGCTGTTCTCGGTGGTGACGCGGCTCTACGCCAGCCAGGCCGGACGGGTCGCGCTGCTCGGGCACGACCTGGATCGCGAGCCGTCGCAGGCGCTCGCCCGCCTCGGCGTGGTCTTCCAGGCCCGCACCCTCGACACCGACCTGACGGTGCGCCAGAACCTGCTCTACCACGCCGCCCTCCACGGCATCCCCCGCAAGGCGGCGCTGGCCCGGATCGAGGTGCTGCTGTCCCGCATCGGCCTGGTCGAGCGGCGCGACGACAAGATCCGCACCCTGTCGGGCGGCCAGTCGCGGCGGATCGAGATCGCCCGGGCGCTGATCCACTCGCCCGACCTGCTGCTCCTCGACGAGCCGACCGTCGGCCTCGACCTCGAATCCCGCGCCGATATCGTCGCCATCGTCCGCGCCCTGGTGCGCGAGGAGGGGCTGTCGGTGCTCTGGGCCACCCACATCTTCGACGAGATCGAGGCCGACGACCGGGTGGTGGTGCTGCATCGCGGCCGCATCATCGCCCGGGGCCTCGCCGGCAGCCTCAGCGAGCCGGCCGGCTCCCTCGAGACCGCGTTCCGGCAGATGACCGCCGAGCGCGGCCCCGACACCACAAAGAGGGTCGCATGAGGACGATGGCATGAGCGCTGGTGCGAGCCTCACCCGGGTGCGCGGCCGGCTCGATGCCGGCGGCTACCTCATCGCGCTCACGGGCATCGTCCGCCGGGAGCTCCTGCGCTTCTTCAACCAGAAGGAGCGGTTCTTCTCGGCCCTGGTGCGGCCGCTGGTCTGGCTGTTCATCTTCGCCGCCGGCTTTCGCAACACGCTGGGCCTGTCGATCACGCCGCCCTACGAGACCTACGTGCTCTACGAGGTCTACGTCGTGCCGGGGCTCGCCGTGATGATCCAACTGTTCAACGGCATGCAATCCTCGCTGTCGATGGTCTACGACCGCGAGGTCGGGTCGATGCGGGTGCTGCTCACCAGCCCGTATCCACGCTGGAGCCTGCTGTTGGCCAAGCTGATCGCCGGGGTGATCGTCTCGCTGATCCAAGCCTACGTCTTCCTGGCGGTGGCGAGCTTCTTCGAGACCGACATCCCCTGGTCCGGCTACCTCCTCGCCCTTCCGGCTTTCCTGGCGTCGGGCCTGATGCTCGGCGCGATCGGCCTCTTCCTGTCCTCGCTGGTGCGCCAGCTCGAGAACTTCGCCAGCGTGATGAACTTCGTGATCTTCCCGATGTTCTTCGCTTCCTCGGCGCTCTACCCGCTGTGGCGGATCAACGAATCGAGCGCGACGCTGTACTGGATCTGCCAGATCAACCCGTTCACCCACGCGGTCGAACTCGTGCGCTTCGCCCTCTACGGCGCCTTCAACCCGGTCTCCTGCGCGGTCGTGGTCGGGACGGGCGTCGCGTTCTTCGTCATGGCGGTGGCCGCCTACGATCCCGGCCGCGGGCTGCTCGCCCGGCGCGGCGGCCCGGCCGGGGAGGCGAGCTGACCGCCCTTGAGAGAGATGCCCACGATGCTCCGTCCCGTTCTCGTCACGCTCCTCCTCGTCGGCGCCGGTCCGGCGCTCGCCCAGCCCAAGGCCGATCCCGACTGGCCCTGCGCCCAGCGCAAGGTCTCGACGCTGGGCCCCGGCGCGGTCTGGACCGGGCCCGACCCGACCCCGGCGCTCGCCGAATGGGGCAACGACACCGACGCGGCCCTGCTGGCGCAGAAGATCGCGTCGCGCCGGCTGCCGCTGGAAGAGGTCGACGGCCTCCTCGACGCCTTCGCGGGCAAGCTCGACAAGGGCGAGAAGGACACCCGCCTGACCCGCGTCTTCGCCGGCGTGTTCGAGGTGCTGAACGGCGAGCGCGACAAGGTGGTGGCCGGCATCGGCCGCTACGCCCGCGGCCAGAAGGTGATGGCCGAGCGCATCCGCGACGAGGCCGGGCGGATCAGCGAGGTCAAGACCGCCCCGGACGTGCCCGACACCAAGGAGCTGACCGAGCTCGAGTCCCGCTTCAACTGGGACAAGCGCATCTTCCAGGAACGCAGCCAGTCGCTGACCTATGTCTGCGAGGTGCCGACCCTGCTGGAGCAACGGCTCGGCGCGATCGCCAAGAAGATCCAGGCGCGGTTGTAGCGATGTAGGTGGAATCCCACCCACGACCTCATCCTTCGAGGCCGCTACGCGGCACCCCGGGATGAGGTTTCTGGGTTGGACCGGGAGTTCAGGGCGGGAGTTCAGGAGACGAGACGGCTCCGCCCCTCGCTCACCCCACCGGCGTGAACAATTCCCCCTTGCCCAGGGTCGCGAGGTCGCCGCCGTAGCGGCGCATCGGGCCGCGCAGCAGCGCCGCCGCCTCGGGTGCATGTGCGGCGATCGACTTCGCCAGCAGGCGCAGCACCACGAGATCCTGCCGTCCGGTCTCGACGAAGGTCGGCAGAAGGGCGCCGTGGTGGGCCGCCACCAGGGTGCCGCGGCGCATGCCGTAGCCCGGATGGTCGCCGACCGCCTCCGCCACGATCGTGCCGGCGATCATCCGCGACGCGGCGTGGTCCCCAGCCTCCCTCACGACGATCAAGCCGGCGCGCATCCGGTCGCCGAGGCGGTCGCCGGCGCGGCCGCCGATCAGCAGCGTCGCGCCGTCGAGCCCGGCGGGGGCACCGTGGATTGCGCCGCCGGCGCTCTCGGCGGCATCGCCGGCAATGCGGATCGTGCCGCCCCTGGCCGCCGTGCCGGCGAAGGGGCCGGCGGAGCCCGAGACCGTGATGGTGCCCCCCGTCATGCCGGCGCCGAGGCGCTGGCCGACATCGCCCTCGACCACGATCCGTCCGGCCGCGAGGCCGGCGCCGATCCGATCGAGGCGCTCCGTCGCGCCGACGATCCGCAGCTCGTCGGACCCGTCGAGGGCGATCGCGAAGCAATCGCCCGAGGTGAGGGCGTGGCGGCCGGTACCGATGATCAGGCGCGCGGCCTCGTCGTCGGACAGGCCGGCGAGGGCAGCGGGGGTGAGCCCGGCGAGGTCGAGGCGCTCGGGGGGTGCGGCGCGCAGGGTGAGGGTGGTCATGCGGCGGCCCCGAGCAGGTCCCGGAGGTGGAAGTGGTGGCGGCCGAGGTTGCCGCCGTAATTGCCCGCCGTGACCGCGACGAGCCCGAGATCGGCCCCGGCCGCCGTGGAGGCGTGGAGCGCCGCCCGCATCGCCGCCGAGACGGCGCCGGCCGAGAGCCCGTCGATGACGATCTCAAGCACCACGTCGACCTCCGGCGGCAGGAGCGAGCCGGCGCGGCCCTTCAGGGTCGGGCAATAGGCGTCGTTGGTCGAGGCCATCATGCCCTTGGTGCGCGCGCCGACCTTGGAGCCGGAGCGCACCACGCCGCCCGGGAAGGGCAGGATCGCGTCCGGGATGGTGCGGGCCGCCGCCACCGCGATCTCGGCCACCCGCAGGGTGTCGGGGAAGCGCCGGCCGAGGAAGAGCAGGTTGCCGCCGCCGACCGCGCCCTGGATCGTCGGCACCGAATGCTCGCAGACGAACTCGCCGTCCATCACCGGCGTGCGCCAGTAGCGGCGCCCGTCGATGCGCTTGGCGGTGGAAAAGCCGTCGCCGAAGTAGCGGATCGCCCCGCCGAGCTTGATCGCCTTGGCGGCGTTGGGGTCGTCCCAGGCGATGCCAGCATAGACCGCGCTGCCCGGCGAGGTCAGCACGCATTGCCCGACCCGGCGCAGGAGCTGGTCCTTGAGGCCGCCGGCATCGAAGCCGAACAGCAGGACCCGCACCCCGGGGCGCCCGTCGGGCGTGTCGTCGGGCGACAAGACGGCGTCGATGCCCGCTTCCGCCCCGCAGCCGATCACCGAGGTGGCGAAGCCCGTCATGGTGACGGCGGCGATCATCGCCCATTCGGCGGTGTCGGCGGTGAGCACCAGGGCGGTGCCCGCCATGTCGAAGGCCTCCGCGAAGGTGTCCTCGACCCGGATGCCGTTGAGGATCAGGTCCGGCATGCCACCGCCTCGAAAACCGGCTCGTCCGCCCGGCGGCCCGGGAAGGCCGCGTCGGGAACGGTGAAGCTCGACAGGCCGGCACCGAAGCGGCCCTGGAGATAGGACTCCGTCCGCCGCGCCATGCCGGCATCGGCCTCGACGGAGAGCTGGAGCGTGCGGCCGCGGGTCCAGGCGACGACCTCGCCGTCCTCGACGATCACCGTGCCGTCCTTGATCACCCGATGGGCGCGGGCGAACATCGCGGTCCGATCGGCCTGGTCGCGGTAGACCGCGACGTCGGCCCGTGCGCCCGGGCGCAGGTGGCCGCGATCGGTGAGGCCGAGGAGCTTCGCCGGCCCCGAGCGGGTGAGCTGCGCCACCTCCGAGAGGGTGTATTCGCGCTCGATCGCCGCGAGGCCCGAGCGCTCGGCCGCGATCTTCGGGTGGGCGGCAACCTCGCGGTCGCGCGCCTCCTTGTCCATCAGCAGGTGGAGGATGCGCGGATAGGCGGTGAAGGGCCCGCCATTCGGGTGGTCGGTGGTCAGGATGGTGCGCTCCGGGTCGGGCGAGAGCAGCATCATCTCGAGCCCGATGGCGAATTGCAGCGACGAGGTCGGGCCGCGGTCGCGGTAGCGGAACGGCACGATGCCGCCGCCCTCGGCGTCGCCCGCGTTGACGATCCACTTCCGCGGGCTCGCCGCCTTGCGGCCCGAGAACTGGCGCAGGATGTCGAGCGAGATCGTGGCGGTCTGGCCGAACACCACCTGGCCGATGTCGAGCGTGGCGTTGGGATGGTGCGCCAGCGCCTCGGCGATGCGCGGCGCCGCCGACCGGAAGCCGCCGGTCAGCGGGTTGTCCTTGTCGACCGCCGCGTAGGCGTAGAACTGGGCGTGGGCGAAGTGGATGCGCCGGCCTTCCGCCGCCTCAAGGGTCTCGATCAGGCTGTCGTCGGCCCCGGGCAGGCCGAGATTGCTGCAATGGACGTGGAGCGGGTGGGGCACCTTCAGCGCCTCGACCGCGTCGAGGAGCCCGTCGAGGATGGTGCGGGAGGTCAACCCGTAGGCCGGCACCTCGTCGTCGAGGGAGAAGCGGACCGCCCCGTCCTTGAAGGCGTCGGCGCCGCCCGCATTGATCACCTTGACGCCGAGCGCCCGCGAGGTCGCGACGTTCAGCGCCACGAGGTCGCGCACCGCGTCCGCGCTCTCGCGGTCGCGCAGCAGCTGGAGCAGCTGGTCGTCGTTGCCCATCACGCACAGCCCGCCCCGGTCGAGGAGCGGGATCTCGGCGAGTTCGAGCTGCGTGGCGAGCGCGTTGACCGGCGGCATCGCCGGCTCGACCGCCGTGGTGTAGCCCATCCGGGCGTAGAGCAGGCCGACGTCGCGGCCCGACCCGTGCGGGTTCGGCGCGTCGGGCTCGGCGACACCGAGTTCCGGCAGCAGCAGGCGCGCCAGCACCACGTTGCCGCCGGCGATGTGGGAATGGACCTCGACGCCGCCCGCCATGACGATGCAGCCGGCGGCGTCGATGGTGCGGTCGGGCGCGCGGTCCGAGGCTGCGACGACGCGGCCGTCCTCGATCCAGACGTCACTGACGGCGTCGCGCCCGGCGGTCGGATCGACCACCCGGCCGCCGGCGATGCGGGTCAGCATGAGGCAGAAAGCTCCGAAGTGGCCGCGGACACGCGCGGCGGCGCGGCGGCGAGGCGGGCATGGATGTCGGCGAGGATCGCGGCGGCGCCGGGCGGCGCGTCGGACGCGGGCGCCCCGGCCTCCCGCCAGGCGATGACCGCCCGGCCCGGATGCCACAGGGCGGCGCCCTCGGTCTCGCCCGGCACGGCGACGCCGATCACGACCCGGGCCTCGGTTCCGGTCGGCGCCCCGAGGAGCGCCACGGTCGGCAGGGTGCCGGCCCAGGCGGGCAGGGGGGCCGGCAGGGCGGCGAGCCAGAGCGCGGCGTCGACCTCTCCGGCGGCGACCTGACGATCGGAGTCGAAGCGCCAGGAATCGTGCTCCGGGCGGCCGCGGCCGAAGCCGACCCGCGGCCCCTGGCCGGTGCTCCAAGCGGAGACCTGGACGGCGGTGCGGCCCTGGTAGGGATCGCCGAGGGCGAGCGCGAAGCAGCGCGTGGTCTCGTTGAGGTCCTTGACGAGGCCGGTCAGCATCTCGGCCCCGAGGGCGCCGATCTCGGCCGGATCGTACACCACCACGCCGTAGAGGGCGTCGCGCAGGCGCGCCGCGAGGTCGGCGAGGGGATGGGGACCGGCGACCCGGCCGGCGACGAGGCCACGCAGCAGCCCGAGCGCCGCCGGGATCCCGGCCTCGCCCGCCGGATAGGCGACGTGCTGCACCGCGCCGTCGCCGGTGCCGCCGAGCGCGACGAGCGTGCGCGGGCGGCCCGCAGCCCGGCCGCGCACGGGTGCGTCCGCCGAGAGGTCGCGGGCGAGGCCCGACGCCCACGGCGCCCGGCCGATGAGGAGGACGAGATCGGCCCGGCCCCGGGTCTCCGCCGGGGTGGTGGCCATGGCGCCGGCCGAGGCGAGGGCGCCGAGATCGGCGTAGATCGCCGCGCCGGCGGCGGGATCGACCGAGGCGCCGAGCGTCCGGGCGAGGTCGTAGGCCGCCTGCACGCCCGCCGCCTCGGCGACGAGGCCGGCGACGAGGGGGTTGCGCGCCCCCGCCAGCAGCTCCGCCGCCGCCGCCACTGCCGCGTCGCGCTCCACCGCCCGCCCGTCGATCCAGGCCGTCATCCGCCCTCGCTCACGTCTTCGCGGCCCCGCGGACCGCCCGATCCCGGAACCGCCACGATTCCGGGGCGGACGGTCGCATCCGGGAGGGCGGCGAGGCAAGTCCCCCGAAAGTCCGGCTCGCCGCGCCGGGCGCTAAAAAATATCCGCCGGGCACAAGTTCCGCCCGTCATGATATCCGGTCGACATATCCGGCCGGCACGGCCAGCCCGAGAGTTGCCCAGGCGACCGGCGGTGTGGGACAGTCCCGCGGGCGGGACGGACGGCCCGGCGTGATCGCCCGGGCGACAGGGCAGGAAGCGAGGCCGGTTTGGCGCACGGGACGGCGACGGCGCGGGCGGAGGTGCGGGTGCGCGCCCCGGCGCGGCTGCATTTCGGCTTCCTCGACCTGCATGGCGGGCTCGGCCGGCGCTTCGGCAGCATCGGGCTCGGGCTCGACGCGCCGGGCATCGACCTCACCGCCGCGCGGGCCGACACCCTCCGGGTCACCGGAGCCGACGCCCCCGGCCTCGCCGCCGAGTGCGAGCGGGTGCGCGGCTACGCGGCGCTGGCGGCCCGGCACCTCGGCGTGCCGGAAACGGGGGCATTCCACCTCGCGGAGGCGATCCCCGCCCATGCGGGCTTCGGCTCGGGCACGCAGCTCGCCCTCTCGGTCGCCGCGGCGCTGGCCGCGCTGCACGGCGCCCCCTTCGCGCCGGCCGCCTTCGCGGACGCCCTCGACCGCGGCAACCGCTCGGGCGTCGGGCTCGCCGCTTTCGTCACCGGCGGCCTCATCGTCGATGGCGGGCGCGACGACACCGACGCGCCGCCCCCGGTCATCGCCCGGCTCGCCTTCCCGGAGGCCTGGCGGGTGGTGCTGCTGCTCGATGCCGGCCGCACCGGCGTCCACGGCCCGGAGGAGCGACGGGCCTTCCGCGAGCTGCCCCGGTTCCCCGCCCCGGAGGCGGCCGAGATCTGCCGCACGGTGCTGATGCAGGTGCTGCCGGCCGCCGTCACCGCGGACCTGCCGCGCTTCGGCGCCGGCATCACGGACATCCAGCGCCGGATCGGCGACTACTTCGCGCCCCACCAGGGCGGGCGCTACGCCAGCGCGGCCGTGGCGGCCGCGCTCGCCACCGTCGAGGCGGAGGGCGTCGCGGGATTCGGCCAGAGTTCCTGGGGGCCGACCGGCTTCGCCCTCGCGGCGGATGCGGCGCGGGCCGAGGCGCTGGTCGCGACCCTGCGCGCCCGCCACCCGGACCTGACCTACCGGATTGCCCGCGGGCGCAATCGCGGCGCCGAGATCGACTGATACCAACGGTCGTTGAAAACGACCTTTGGTTCCGCTCTTGAATTTTCGTCAAGCCTTTGGCTTGGCGTCGAAAATTCGAGATGGGTCGTCGGCCCGATGCGTCAGCATCTTGGGCCGATGGCATGAGAGGGAATTCGGAAGCATTTTTCCGGGACACTGGCCGCCGGGGCCGGGTTCGAGCCGGCGCAACAGCACTATCGTCCAAGACACAGGCGGGGCCGCGCGGCTTAGAAGGCGGACGGCGCCCGTCCATCCCCGCAGCACGGGTCGCCGTCGCGTCCGCACGCGCGCACCGCGCCCGACAGGAGGTTCGCATGGCCCGCTCGATCCTGCACATGCTGACGCCGCTCAAGCACATGAGCCCGTTCGACGTGAACATGGCGGTGGATGCGGGCTTCGAGGTCGTCTCGACCTACACCGCCGTGGAGCTCGCCGAGGTGGTGCCGCTGGTCCAGGACTCGATCTTCTCGCGCGCGCCCCAGGACGGCACCCGCACGGCGATCTTCATCGCCGGCAAGAACGCCGAGGCCTCCCTCGACATGGTGGACGCAGCGAGGAGCGCCTTCGTGCCGCCCTTCGCCAACCACGTCTTCGCCGACCCGGCCGGCTCCTTCACCACCGGGGCCGCCATGGTGGCCTGCGTGCGCAAGGCCCTGCGCGACAAGTTCGACGAGGGCCTCGCCGGCAAGCGCGTCGCGATCTACGGCGGCACCGGGGTGGTGGCCTATTGCGCGGCGGTCATCGCCGCCCAGGAGGGCGCCCACCCGGTCCTCGTCGGCTATAACGGCCGCGAGCGGGTGGCGGCGATCGCCGAGAGCATCCGGACCCGGTTCGGCGTCGCGGTCGAGGCCGCCGACGGCTCGGACCAGGCCGGCCGCCTCGCGGCGGCCCGGGACGCCGAGGTGATCCTGTCGGCCGCCGCCGCCGGCGTGCAGGTGCTGAGCGCCGAGGACCTGACCCAGGCCGGCCGCCTGCTCGTGGCCGCCGACGTCAACGCCGTGCCGCCGGCCGGCATCGCGGGGATCGACGTCAACGCCGATGCGGTCGCGCTGCCGAGCGGGCGCGGCGTCGGCATCGGCGCGCTCGCCATCGGCAACGTCAAGTACGGCACCCAGGCCGGGCTCTTCCGCCGCCTGCTCCAGGCCGACCAGCCCCTCGTCCTCGATTTCCGCGACGCCTACCGGCTCGCCGTCGAGCTGACCGGCCAAGCCTGACCGGCATGGGCCTCGGGGGCGCGACCGGCGCGGCGATCCTGATCGCGGCGCAATCCGGCCGGGCGCTCGCCGCTGCGGCGCGCCGGGCCGGCTACCGCCCCTTCGTGGCCGACCTGTTCGGCGACGACGACACCCGGGCCCTCGCGGCCGGCTATCGCCTGGTGCCCGGCCGCCTCGGTGCCGGGCCGCGCGCGCGTGGCGTGGACGCCGCGCTCGCCGCCCTGGCGGCGGAGGCCGGCCGGCCGGTCGGCCTCGTCCTCGGCTCCGGCTTCGAGGGATCGCCCGGGCTGATGCGGCGGCTCGCGGAGCGCTACCCCCTGCTCGGCGCCTCGCCGGATTCCGTCGCGGCGCTCAAGGACCCGAAATCCTTCGCGGCGCTCTGCGCGCGCCTCGCCATCCCGCACCCGGAGATCGCCCTGGCACCGGTGCCGGACCCGGGCGCCTGGCTGGCGAAACGGCGCGGCGCCTCGGGCGGCGGCCATATCCGGGCGGCGCGGGCCGGGCGGCTTTCGGCGAGAACCTACCTCCAGCGCCGCGTCGCCGGGCGTCCCCACGCGCTCGCGGCCCTGGCCGACGGGCGCGGCCTCGCCGTGCTGGGAGCGACCGAGCAATGGACGGCGCCGGGCACCGACCGGCCCTTCCGCTATGCCGGCGCCGCCGGTCCCGTCGCCCTGCCGGATTCCGTCCGGGCGGCAGCCGAGCGGGCCCTCGCCGGCCTCGTCGCCGCGACCGGCCTGCGCGGCCTCGTCAGCGCCGATCTCCTGGTCGACGGCACGGCCTGGTGGCTCCTCGAGGTCAATCCACGCCCCGGCGCCACCCTCGACCTCCTCGACCGCGGGCCCGTCCCGCTCCTTGCCGCCCACATCGCGGCGAGCCGGGGCCGGCTGCCCGAGGCGCCGCCGATCCCGGCGGGCGCGGCGGCGATCGAGATCCTGTATGCCGAAACCGACATCCCCGCCGTGCCGGCCCTCGACTGGCCCGGCTGGACGATGGACCGGCCCGCCGCCGGCAGCCGCATCGCGGCCGGATCGCCGATCTGCACCGTGATGGCCGAGGGCGCGGATGCCGCCGCGGCCCGTCATGCCCTCGCCGTGCGGTCGGCGGCGCTGCGGGCCCGGTTGGAGAAAAGGCCAGCCGACGCCGCGTTGGCTTTCGCAGGCCGCGGCTTCATGCTTGGCGGCACGGCGCAGGATCCCCGCTCCCGGACGGGAGAGGGGTAGGGGGTCCCGCGCCACCCATCTTCCAACGGGGCCGCGAAGACCCCGACCGATTCGACCGGCCTTTGGCGAAACCCGCCCCGGCCCGGCCCAAGGGAGTCCACCCGATGAGTTCCACCCCCACCTCCGCCGCCCGCCCGAGCGTCAACGCGCTCGCCGCCCCCCTGGTCGAGGCCCTGGCCGCCGAGGCGGTGCGCCTGCGGCTCGCCGTGACGCGGGCGCCGGACGGATCCCGGCTGATCGATGCCGGCGCGGGCGCGCGCGGCTCGATCGAGGCCGGCCGGCGCATGGCCGAGATCTGCCTCGGCGGCCTCGGCACCGTGACGGTAGCCCCCGCCGGGCCCCTCGAGGCCTGGCCGTTCACGCTGACCGTGCACAGCACCGATCCGGTGCTCGCCTGCCTCGGCAGCCAGTATGCCGGCTGGAGCCTCGCCGACGAGGGGGGTGATTCCGGCTTCTTCGCCCTCGGCTCCGGCCCGGGCCGCGCCGCGGCGGCGGTCGAGCCCCTGTTCGAGGAGCTGGGCTACCGCGATTCCGCCGCGCGCATCGCCCTGGTGCTCGAATCCGGCAGCCCGCCGCCGGCCTCCGTCACCGCCAAGGTGGCCGAGGCGGCGGGCGTGACGCCCGCCGACGTCACCTTCGTGTACGCCCCGACCCAGAGCCTCGCCGGCGCGACCCAGGTGGTCGCCCGGGTGCTCGAGGTCGCGCTGCACAAGGCGCATTCGGTCGGGTTCGATCTCGGCGCCATAGTCGACGGGATCGGCGCCGCCCCGTTGAGCCCGCCGCACCCGGACTTCATCCAGGCGATGGGCCGCACCAACGACGCCATCATCTATGGCGGCCGGGTCCAGCTCTTCGTCGAGGCGGACGACGCCGACGCCAAGGGGCTCGCCGAGGCCCTGCCGAGCACGACCTCGCGCGACCACGGCGAGCCGTTCGCCGAGATCTTCTCCCGCTTCAACGGCGATTTCTACGCCATCGACAAGCACCTGTTCAGCCCGGCCGAGGTGGTGGTGACCTCGCTGCGCTCCGGCCACAGCCACCGGGCCGGCCGGCTGGTGCCGGAGCTGGTGGCGCGCTCCTTCGCCTGAGGCGGGAATCGAGGGGATCGGGTCATGCGGATCGGGCTCGCGGCCGATAACGGCGCCTGGCACAAGGCCCGGCTGCTGTTCGCGCTGACGGCTCTCGGCGCCACGCCGGTGCTGTTCTCGCTCGCCGACGTCACGGTGGAGACCGGGTACCCGGAGCCCCTGCGGGTGCCGGGCTTCGACGGCGCCCTGCCGGACGGGGTGCTGTTGCGCACCATCGCGGGGGGCACCTTCGAGGCCACCACGATGCGGCTCGGCGTGCTCCACGCGCTGGTCGCCGCCGGCACCGTGGTGTGGAACGGGCCCTCGGCGATCGAGCGCTCGGTCGACAAGGCGATGACGAGCCTGCTGCTCGCCCGCCACCGCATCCCGACGCCGGAGACCTTCGTGCTCTCGCGCCGCGACGACGCCGCCGCGGTGGTGGCCCGGGAGGCAGCCCCCGGCCGGCCCCTGGTGCTGAAACCCCTGTTCGGCTCGCAAGGGGAGGGCCTGCAGCTGATCACCCGGCCCGAGGAACTGCCGCCCGAGGAGCTGGTCGGCCGGGTGTACTACCTCCAGCGCTACGTCGCCCGCCGCGACGGCGCCTGGCAGGATTACCGCGTCTTCGTCTGCGCCGGCCGGGCGGTCGCCGGGATGATCCGCGAGGGCGACGGCTGGATCACCAACGTCCACCGGGGCGGCCGGCCGCTGCCCTGGCGCCCGCCGGCCCGGGCGGCGGAGCTCGCCGAGGCCGCCGCCGCCGCGGTCGGCTGCGGCTATACCGGGATCGACCTCGTCGAGGACGGGGAGGGCGGCTTCCAGGTGCTCGAGGTCAACAGCATGCCGGCCTGGTCCGGGCTGCAGCAGGTGACGAGCGTCGACATCGCCCGGGAGGTCGCCGCCGGCTTCCTGGCGGCGGTGCGGACCGGGCAAACGCCGCGGCTCGTGGCGCTGTGAGCGCGCAGGTGCCGGGTCTGCCCGCGGCCGCGATCGCCGAGGCCTACCGGGCGGCCTGCCGGGCCGAGCTCGCGGCGATCAAGCCCGGCAACGTCCACGTCCACGCCGCCGGCCACCGGATGAGCGTGGCGGATTTCGAGGCGAGCGCGACGCTCTCGGCGCTCCATGTCGCGGCCCCCGGCGCGCGGGTCGGCGCCCGGGCGGAGGCGGCGGTCGCCGCCACCCGGACCGGCGTGGGCCAGAACACCAACCTCGGCATCGTGCTCCTTTGCGCGCCGCTCGCCCGCGCGGCCGAGCGGCCCGGGCCCCTGCGCCCGGCGCTCGAGGCCGTGCTGGCCAACCTCGACGACGCCGATGCGAGCGGGATCTACGCGGCGATCCGGCTCGCGAGCCCGGGCGGGCTCGGAAGGGCCGAGCGCCACGACGTCACGGCGCAGGGCCCGCCGCCGCCGGTGCTCGCCGCGATGGGCGAGGCGGCGGCGCGCGACCGCATCGCGCGGGCCTACGTCACCGGGTTCGAGGACCTGTTCGCCACCGGGCTCTCCGCCCTCGCGGCGGCCCGCGCCCGCGGCCTCGCCGAGCCCTGGACCACCACGGCGGTCCACCTGGCCTTCCTGACCGGCTTTCCCGACAGCCACGTCGCGCGCAAGTTCGGCGCCGCCGCGGCCGAGGCGGTGCGGGCGGAGGCCGAGGCCGCCCTCGGCCACCTCGTCCTCGGGGAGGGCGCGCGGGCAGCGCTCCTCACCCACGATGCCGCCCTCAAGGCCGCCGGGCTCAACCCCGGCACGAGTGCAGACCTCACCGTCGCGACGCTGTTCCTCGACGCGCTGCAGAACCTCAAGCTCGACTGTCAGGCGCGAACAGGCGCAACCCGCCAATAAGTCTTAACCGCAACACGGCTTTCCTTCCGTCGCCGGGACGGAAATGGCCCAAGGTACCGGGCGGGCCGGCTTGTTCGGAGTCCAGCGGCGCTGTAGGGTCCGCCCGCCATCCAGACAACCGGTTCGGCTCCCGCTGAACGCCGACAGCAAGGATGGCGGTGCTGCGCCGCACTGACCTGGCGGCCGGCTAACCTTATCGACACCTGGGAGAAGCCCCACATGGCGACGATCAACAAGGTGATGGTGGGCGAGGCCCTCGTCGGCGACGGCAACGAGGTGGCCCATATCGACCTCATCATCGGCCCGCGCGGCAGCGCCGCCGAGACGGCGTTCTGCAACAGCCTGACCAACAACAAGCACGGCTTCACCAGCCTGCTCGCGGTCGTGGCGCCGAACCTGCCCTGCAAGCCGAACACCCTGCTGTTCAACAAGGTCACGATCAACGACGCCCGCCAGGCGGTCCAGATGTTCGGACCCGCCCAGCACGCCGTCGCCAAGGCGGTGCAGGATTGCGTCGCCGAGGGCATCATCCCGGCGAACGAGGCCGACGACCTGTACATCCTGGTCGGCGTGTTCATCCACTGGGAAGCCGCGGACGACGCCAAGATCGAGAAGTACAACTACGAGGCCACCAAGCTGTCGATCGAGCGCGCCATCAAGGGCACGCCGACCGCCGCCGAGGTCACGCAGCAGTACAAGACCGCCCAGCACCCCTTCGCGGCGAACGTCGCTTAGACAGGAAACCGTCCGGAACAGTCAGCGGCACCTCCCCCGCCGCCCCCGCCGCCTCCGCCGCAGGGTCTGTTCCAGCGACTGGCCTCCATTTTCCTCGGACGCTGAACGCACGATCGGGAGGGCCCTCAGGGGCCCTCCTTTTTCTTTTCCCGGCATGGGCCATCCGTGCGCCGCGCGGCGGGCATCGGCTCCACGGGGTCGCCGGATTCGACACGGCCGTCGGCCGCCCAGCGCATGGGCAGAATCCCGAAACGGCGCATCTTTGAGCGCCGGCCCCTGAGCGATTTTTGGCCTCTCCGCTGTTCCCTTCGGCAGCGTGCTGTAGGGTGAGGCAGGGACGCCCGCGGCAGACGGGCGCCCTGAGGATGCGCGGGACCGGAGGGAGACACACCATGCAGGACGTCGCACGGGCGCCGGACGCGCCGCTGCCGCGGACCGAGAGCACCGCCTGGTGGGCGGCCATGCCCCTCGACCTCTGGGGCGTGGTGCTGGCGGTGATCGCCGCGGGTGTGCTGAAGCTCGCCGGAATCCTGCCCTGACCCCTCCACGCCGCGGTCGCACTCTCGCCAAAGCTCCCGATCACCGTCGCCGGCAAGGGTTTCGCAAGGAACGGCCGGCACGATCCAGGTCCGGACCGACAGCGAATCGATCGCGCGCAGGAGGACGGTTCCATGCTGATGGCCTTCGTCGGACGCCTCGCCCAGTCCTGGCGGGACCTCGTCGCGGAGTTCATGGACCCCTACCGCCCCGAGCTGCACTACATGCGCGGCCCCGGCCCGCGCTGGCGCGAGCGGCATCCCGAGGGCTGACGCCCCCGCTCGTCCGGGCCGGGTGTCGTCCGGGCGCGCCGTCTTGCACGCCGGTTGCGAATCGGTCCCAGCTCGCGGCCCCGTTCGACGACCGGAGCCCGCCGGTGAGCACAGCGCCCGATCCCGCCCACGAAGACTCCGCCCGAAAGTTCGACGCCTCCCGCGCTGGGGAATACCGACAGCAGAGCCGCATCGCGCTCGCCGGCTACGAGGCCTGCCACGAGCTCTCCGCCTGCATGCTGGCCGCCGCCCTCGGCGCCGGCCGGGAGGCGCGGATCCTGGTGGCGGGGGCCGGCGGCGGGGCGACCGAGATCGTGACGGCGGCGGCCCTCGAGCCGCGCTGGCGCTTTTCCGCGGTCGATCCGTCCGAGCCGATGCTGGCGCTCGCCGTCGCCCGGCTGGCGGAGACCGGCCTGGCGGCGCGGACGGAGGTGGTGCGCGGCACCGTCGCCGACCTGCCGGACGAGGCGGCGTTCGACGCCGCGACCCTGATCGGGGTGCTCCACCACCTGCCCGGGGACGAGGCCAAGCGGGGGATCCTGCGGGACATCGCCCGGCGCCTGCGCCCCGGCGCACCGCTGATCCTCGCGGGCAACTACCGGGCCTATGCGAGCGAGCCGCTGCTGCTCGCCGCCTGGGGCGAGCGCTGGCGCCAGCAGGGGGCCGGGCCCGCGGAGGTCGAGGCCAAGCGCGCCAGGATCCTGCAAGGGGCCGATCCGCCCCCGTCCGAGGAGGCGGTGGCCGATCTCCTGCGCGAGGGCGGCTTCGCGCCGCCGCTCCGGTTCTTCTCGAGCCTGTTCTGGGGCGCCTGGCTCGCCCGCAGGGTCCCGGACGCGGCTTGAGCGGCGCGCCCGGGATCGGAGGGCTCAGCCGGCGGCCGCCGCCTCGGCGAGGGTGTCGGGCCGGTCGGAGAGGCGGCTCGCGACCACGAGCCCGATCAGCGCGGAGGCGGCGATGATCAGGGCCGGTGCCGCCGTCCAGCCGGTGGCGCCGATCAGCGCGTTGGCGACCAACGGCCCGAGGCCGCTGAGCAGCGTGAAGCCGATGTTGAGCGAGAGCGCGACGCCGCTGAATCGCACCCGGGTCGGAAACAGCCCGGCCAGCAGATAGGCGAAGCTGCCATTGGCGCCGGCCACCGCCATGGTGAGAAGCGGCAGCACCAGGAACAGGTTCGCGTCGCCCCGCGCCAGCACCTGGTAGGCGGGAATCACGCCGATCAGGACGATCAGCGCGGAGGCCTGCATCAGGCGCCGCGGCGCCACCCGGTCGGCGAAGAACGAGGCGAAGAGCAGCGAGGCCGACATGGCGAAGAGCGCGACGTTCATCGCCACCGCCACGGTCTTGGGCGGGTATTTCAGCACCTGGATCAGGTAGGCGGGCATGTGGGCGAACAGGATGCCGTTGAAGCCCGCCGTGAGCGCCACGATGCCGACGCCGAGCAGCACCCGGCCTCGGTGATCGCGCAGGACCTCTCCGACCGGGCTGCGGGCGGCCCGGTGCTGGAGGCGCAGGAATTCCGGCGTCTCCTCCAGGGAGCGCCGCAGCCAGAAGCTCACCAGCCCGACGACGCCGCCGAACAGGAAGGCGAGGCGCCAGCCCGACTCGGCCATGGCGGCCGGGGGCAGCACCGATTGCAGGGCGAGATTGACCAAAGCCGCGAGCAGCACGCCGCCGTTGACGAGGCAGAAGACGATGCCGCAGGCGAGCCCCGGGCGACGCGAGGCGGTCTCGACCACGAAGGTGATGGCGCCGGGGAGTTCCCCGCCGATGCAGAGCCCCTGCACGAAGCGCAGGGTCACGAGGAGCAGGGTCGCCCACACGCCCCACGAGGCGTAGGACGGCACCAGCCCCATGGCGAGGGTGCAGGCCGACATGGTGAAGACGGTGACCACGAACACCGTCTTGCGGCCGTAGCGGTCGCCGAAATGGCTCAGCACCAGACCGCCGAGCGGCCGGGCGAGGTAGCCGACCGCGAACACCGCCAGCGACAGGGTGAGCGCCACCACGGGGTCGGTCGCCGGGAAGAACGCGGCGGCGATGTCCTTGGCGAAGATCCCGTAGACGATGAAGTCGTAGTATTCGAGCCCGCCGCCGAGGCTCGCGAGCAGCGTCATCTTCCACTGGCGGCGGGTGAGATCGTGCCCGCCGCTCGCATCCGGTGTCATCGTGGTGCCCTCCGGGGCCTTATCGTTCTTGTGCCCCCGGAGCGCCCCTTAATGCAGTCGGGCCGGCGTCGCTATGTTGCGACCGCTACATCACCGCGCCGATCTGCCAGGGCACGAACTCGGCATCGCCGTAGCCGAACCCTTCCGACTTGGTGCGCTCGCCGGACGCCACGCGCAGGACCGTCTCGAAGATCTGCCGGCCCTTCTCCTCGATCGAGACGCCGTCGAGCACGTCGCCGCAATCGATGTCCATGTCGTCCTGCATCCGCCGGTACATCTCGCTGTTGGTGGCGAGCTTGATCGACGGGGTCGGCTTGCAGCCGTAGGCCGAGCCGCGGCCGGTGGTGAAGCACAAGACGTTGGCGCCGCCCGCGACCTGCCCGGTGGCCGCCACCGGATCGAAGCCGGGCGTGTCCATGTAGACGAAGCCCTTGGCGGTCACCGGCTCGGCGTAGCGGTAGACGCCGGTCAGCGTCGTCGAGCCGCCCTTGGCGGTGGCGCCCAGCGACTTCTCCAGGATGGTGGTGAGGCCGCCGGCCTTGTTGCCGGGGGAGGGGTTGTTGTTCATCTCGCCGCCGTTGCGGGCGGTGTAGGCCTCCCACCAGTGGATCATCTCGACGAGCTTGTGGCCGATCTCGGGTGTGGCGGCCCGCGCCGTCAGCAGGTGCTCGGCGCCGTAGATCTCCGGCGTCTCGGACAGGATCGCGGTGCCGCCCTCGGCCACCAGCCGGTCGACCGCCGCACCCAGCGCCGGGTTGGCGGTGATGCCCGAATAGCCGTCCGAGCCGCCGCATTGCAGCGCCAGCATCAGCTCGGAGGCCGGCACGGTCTCGCGCCGGGCCTTCGCCACGGCGGGCAGCATCTCGCGGAGCGCCGCCACGCCGGCCTCGATGGTGCGGCGCGTGCCGCCGGTATCCTGGATGGTGAAGCTGCGGAAGGTCTCGCTCTCCTCGATGCCGTAGGCGCGCTTCCAGCGGTCGATCTGGAGCCCCTCGCAGCCGAGGCCCACCATGATCACGCCGCCCATGTTCGGGTTGGCGGCGTAACCCCACAGCGTGCGCTTGAGGATGTCGGCGCCCTCGCCCTGGATGTCGTAGCCGCAGCCGGTGCCGTGGGTGAGCGGGATGATGCCGTCGATGCCCGGGAACTCGTCGAGGAGGCCGGAGCGGCGGGCCTCCTCGGCGATGAAGCGGGCGACCGTGGCCGAGCAGTTCACCGAGGTCAGCACGCCGACGTAGTTGCGGGTGCCGACCTTGCCGTCCGCCCGGCGGTAGCCCTCGAAGGTGGCGCGCTGGGCGTCGGGCACCATCGCGATGGGACGCGCTTCCTCGCAGAAGCGGTAGTCGCGGGCGAAGTCGCCCTTGGCCTCGCCGAGGCCGACATTGTGCTCGTGCACCCACTCGCCCGGGGCGATGGGCCGGTTCGCAAAGCCGATGATCTGGCCGAACTTGCGGATCGGCGCGCCTTCCGGAATCGCCACCACCGCGAACTTATGGCCCCGCGGCACGCGGGCGGAGGCGGTCACGCCCTCGACGACGGCGCCGGGCACGATCGGGTCCACCGCCACCACGACGTTGTCCTCGTGGGCAAGGCGCACGATGCGGGGGTTGGTGGGGTGGAGCGGGGTGGGGGCGGACATGGGAGGGACCTTTTGGGAACTGTCTTTGAACCATACGGCCGCGTGAAGCGGTCTGGAACGTCGTCGATGTCACCCCACCCGCGACCTCATCCTGAGGTGCGAACGAAGTGAGCCTCGAAGGAGGGCTCCAGAAACCACCGCGATCCCTTGAGCCCTCCTTCGAGGTCAGTCGATCTGCGATCGACTGACACCTCAGGATGAGGTGGTGGGTGGGAATCCAAACCTGCTTGCCGGAACGGCGATCACTGCACCAAGGCCTCCGCCTTGGCCCGCCCGCCCAAGTAGGCCGCGCGGATGTCGTCGTTGGCCCACAGGTCCTGCGGCGCGCCGCTGAGCACCAGCTGCCCGGTCTCCAGCACGTAGCCGCGATCGGCGACCGAGAGACCCATGCGGGCGTTCTGCTCGACGAGGAGCACGGTGGTACCGCGCCGGCGCACCTCGGCGATGATCGCGAACACCGCCTGGACGATCACCGGGGCCAAGCCCAGCGACGGCTCGTCGAGGAGCAGGATGCGGGGTTTCGCCATCAGCCCGCGGGCGAGCGCCACCATCTGGAGCTGGCCGCCGGAGAGCGTCCAGCCGAGCGCGTCGCCGAAGCGGCGGATGTCGGGGAAGAGCTCGAACATGCCCTCCGCCTCGTCCTTGATCTGGCGGGTCGAGAGTCCCTTCCGGTTGGAGGCGCCGAGCATGATGTTCTCGCGCACCGTGAGGCCCGGGAAGACCCGGCGCCCCTCCGGCACATGCGCCACGCCGCGGCGCACGATCTCCTCGGGCTTCAAGCCGAGCAGCGACTGGCCCTCGAACAGCACCTCGCCGCCGGCGGGCTTCACCAGGCCCGAGACGGTCTTCAGCGTCGTCGACTTGCCGGCGCCGTTGGAGCCGAGCAACGTCACGACCTCGCCGGCCTCGACCGAGAACGAGATGCCGCGCACGGCCTCGATCTCGCCGTAGCGCACGGTCAGGTCGCGGATTTCCAGGAGTGCCATCCGTCTCTCCTGCTCACACCGTCGCGAGGTCGGTCTTGAGGCCGACATTCGGCCCCTCGGACGCTTCCTGGCCGAGATAGGCCTCGATCACCGCCGGCTCGCGCAGCACCGTGGCCGTCACCCCGTCGGCGATGCGCCGGCCGAAGTTGAGCACGGTGATGTGGCTCGCCACGTCGCTCACCAGCGTCATGTCGTGGTCGATGATCAGGATGGTCAGGCCCTTGGCGGCCATCCGGCGCAGCAGCACGGTGAGCGCGTTCTTCTCGGTCGAGTTGAGGCCCGCCGCCGGCTCGTCGAGGAGGAGGAGCACGGGGTTGCCGGCGAGCGCCCGGGCGATCTCGACCAGGCGCTGGTGGCCGTAGGAGAAGGACGAGATCGACTCGTCGGCCCGCGCCTCCAGCCCGACGAAGGCGAGCGCCGCGCGGGCCCGGGCTTCCAGCGAGGCGCGGTCCTGGGCGACGATGCCGTTGCCCGGCCGCTCGGCGCCGATCACCACGTTCTCGAGCGCGCTCATCGAGCGGAAGAGCCGGATATTCTGGAACGTCCGCCCCAGCCCCGAGGCCGCGCGCCGGTGCGGCGCGAAGCGGGTGATGTCCTGCCCGTCGAGCCGCACGCGGCCGCCGGTCGGCGTGTAGAGGCCCGACAGCACGTTGAGCGTCGTGGTCTTGCCCGACCCGTTCGGGCCGATCAGCGCATGGATGCCGCCGCGGGCCACCGTGAAGCTCACCTCGTCCACGGCCTTCAGGCCGCCGAAGTGCTTGGACAATCCCTCGACCTGGAGCACCGGGGCGGTGGAGGCCGCCGCTTGCGTCAGCGTCAGCTCCTGCGCCCGGGGAGCGGCGGGTTTCTTCGGCCGCAGGCGCTTCACCTGGTCGCCGAGAAAGCCCCAGATGCCCTCCGGCATGAACACCACGATCAGGATCACGGCGAGCCCGTAGATCGCCAGGTACAGGCCCGGGATCTCCTTGAGGAACCGCAGCCATTCCGGGATCAGGATCAGGAGACCGGTGCCGATCACCGCGCCGACCGGCGAGCCGACGCCGCCCAAGAGCGCCATGGTGAGGAACACCACCGACTCGGCGAAGGAGAACTGGTCCGGGCTGATATAGGTGAAGCTGCCGGCAAACAGCCCGCCGCCCAACCCCGCGAGCAGCGCCCCGATGGCGAAGGCCGCCACCTTGGTGCGGTAGATGTCGATGCCGGTGACGCCCGCCGCCAGCTCGTTGTCGCGCACCGCCCGCATGGCGCGGCCGAGCCGGGTCCTGGGCATCCGCCACACCGCGTAGGCGACCGCCGCCAGCACGACGACGCAGAGCGCGAGGTAGCTCTGGCCGTCGGTGAACAGGCCGGGGCGCTTGATGTTCGGCACGCCGTCCGGCCCGTGGGTGACGGGAATCCAGTTGATCATGATCAGCGTCAGGATCTGCTGGAACGAGATCGTCACCATGGCGAGGTAGTGGCCGCCGAGCCGCAGCGTCGAGGCCCCGAGCACCGCGCCCAGGACGAGCGCGAGCGCGAGGCCGATCGGCAGGCAGAGCCAGAAGCTGATCCCGAGATCGACGGTGCCGAGGCCGACCGCGTAGGCGCCGATGCCGAAAAAGGCCGCTTGCGCGAGGTTGATCTGCCCGCACAGCCCCAGAACGACCGTGAGCCCGATGACCGCGATGGCGTAGGTCGCGGCCTGCATCAGGATGTTGAGCACGTAGCCGCTGAACGGCGTCGTGGCGGCGAGGAAGACCGCGACCGCGACCAAGGCGACGTAGGCGAGGGTGCCGATGGGGAAGCGGCGGGCGGGAGCCACGGACACCGGGTCCGCCGCGACGGGGCGAGGGGAGCCGGTCATGCTTTCTCCGCGATGCGTTCGCCGAAGATGCCCTGCGGGCGCAGGGCCAGGAAGGCGACGAGGACGATGAAGGCGAAGGCGTCCTTATAGGGCACCGAGATATAGGCGGCGCCGAAGGTCTCGATGATGCCGAGCGCCAGCCCGCCGATGATCGCGCCCGTCACGTCGCCGAAGCCGCCGATGATGGTAGCGGCAAAAGCCTTGAGCGCGATGGTGGCGCCCATCTGGATCGATACGAACAGCACCGGCGCGACCAGGATGCCGGCGATGCCGCCCAGCACCGCGCTGTAGACGAAGGTCAGCATGATCATCCCGGCGACCGGGATGCCGAGCAGGGCCGCCATCTCCTTGTCCTGCGAGGTCGCCTGCAACTTCTTGCCGATGAGCGTGTGCTCGAAGAACCAGTACTGGAACGCCACCAGCACCGCGGTCACGGCGATGATCAGCAGGTACTGGGTGTCGAGGTAGACCGGGCCGACCAGGAAGCCTTGCGTCTCGAAGACCGGCGGCAGCACCTGCGGCTGCGGCCCGTAGAGGGCGAGCGTGGTGTTGGCGAGGAAGATCGAGGCGCCGATGGTCGAGATGATCACCGGCAGGTAGGTGCGGTGGCGCAACGGATAATAGACGCCGAGGTTGAACAGCGCGCCGAGCGCCGCCATGCCGCCGATGGCGAGCAGGAAGGACAGCCAGTACGGCCATTGCAGGTCCACGGCGAAGACCACCATCAGGAAGGCGGCCACCATCGAGAACTCGCCTTGCGCGAAGTTCACCACGTTGGTGGCACGGAAGATCAGCACGAAACCGAGCGCCACGAGGGCGTAGACGGCGCCGATGCCGATTCCCGTGAACAGAAGCTGGAGGATGAGGTCCATGCGGGCCCGCCCCGATCGGATGAGAAGGGTCGTGCCGCCGCGCGTCTCGTGGAGACCCTTGCAGCGGCCGAGACGGCGTCGGGACGGCGCACCGTCCCGCTCGGGGTCTTCCGAAGGTCAGGCCTTGTAGAAGTCGATGCGCTTGTCGAAGACGATGTTGCCCTTGTCGTTGCGCACCACGTTGTAGCCGTGCAGGCCGTCGCCGTTCTGGTCGAAGTTGTAGGTGCCCTCGGCGCCCTCGTGCCCGCGAATGGCGAGGAGCGCCTCGCGGATCGCCTTCGGGTCGGTCTTGCCGGCGGCGTTGATGGCCTTCGCCAGCACCGTCACGGCGTCGAAGGTCCAGGAGGACTGGTTGTCGGGGGCGAGCTTCATCACGCCCCGGTAGGCCTTGCCGAAGTTGCGCGCCGCGTCGCTCGATTCTTCCGCGTAATCGGCGACGCCATAGGTGTTGTAGAGCGACGGCCCGGCGAGCTTGAGCGCCGTGACGTTGACGATCGAGGCCGAGCCGACCCAGGGCGCCTGCACGCCGAGCTGGCGCAATTGCCGGGCGAAGATGCCGAGGTCGTTCTCGAAGGTGAAGTACGAGCCGATCACGTCGGCGCCGGACTGGCGGATCGCCAGCACGACGGGCGTGAAGTCCTGGCTCTGGTTGGTGTAGCCCTGGTCCAGCGCCACCGTGGCGCCGGCCTTGCCCAGGGCTTCCGTCAGCGCCTTGGCGCCGCTGGTGCCGAAGGCGTCGGTCGAGTGGATGATCGCCCACTTCTTCTTAGCGAGCGTGGTCACGCCGTACTCGGCGATGACGCGGGCCGAGAAGCTGTCGTTCGGGCGGAAGCGGAACAGCCAGGGATTGCCGAGCTGGGTCAGCACCGGATCGGTGCCGCCAAAGGCCACGGGCTTTCCGGTCTTGAGGATGTCCGGCGCCATGGCGTGGTTCTGGGTCGAGCGGATCGAGCCGAGGAACGCCACGAGGTCGGGTTGCGAGGCGAGCTTCGAGAAGGCCAGCACCGCGCCCGGATTGGTGGTCTGGTCGTCCTCGGTGACGAGCTCCAGCGGCTTGCCGAGCACGCCGCCGGCCTTGTTGACGGCCTCGAGCGCGATCTTGGCGCCGTTCAGCGCGAAGCGCCCGGCATCCGCCCCGGGTCCGGTGACCGGCAGCACCATGCCGATCCGCACCGTGCCGCCCTGGGCGCTCGCGGGCCGGATGATCGACGGCGCGACGACGCCGGCCGCCGCGACCGTGGCCGCACTCTTCAGGAAAACGCGACGCGTCGTCCTCATCGGCATGTTCCTCCCGTGGGAATTGGCCGATGCTTCGAGGCCCGGCCTTGGCCCGGATGAGACACCGGCAGCGCTGCCATGTCCATCCCCAACGCCGACGGCCCGGGATTAAAATTGCCGGGCCTGATCTGCACCGGACGCCCTCGACCTGCGGCTGCGGCGCGGCCATTCTCCCGCGCGCCAGACTGCGCGGCCGGCTCGACCGGCCGCCGGAACCAAGAAGCCCAGAACCAAGAAACCGGGAGGATTCTACCATGCAGATCTCAGCCAGCGGCCTGACCACCTACGTGCGGGACATCTTTTCCCACGCCGGCTGCTCGGAGGCCGAGGCCGAGCGGATCGGCCGCTACCTCGTCGCCGCCAACCTGACCGGGCACGACAGCCACGGCGTCATCCGGGTGCCGCGCTACGTGTCCTGGCTGCAGGAGGGCGAGGTCGAGGCCGACAAGACCCCCGAGGTGGTGACCGACGGCCCGGCCTTCGCGCTGGTCGACGCGCATTACGGCTTCGGCCAGACCGCCGGGCCGTTCGCGACCGAGCTCGGCATCCGGAAGGCGCGGGAGAACGGCGTCGCCATCGTGGCGTTGCGACACGCCGGCCATCTCGGCCGCATCGGCGAGTGGGCCGAACAGGCGGCCGCCGCCGGCCTCGTCTCGGTGCATTTCGTCAACGTGGCCGGCAGCCTCCTCGTCGCGCCGTTCGGCTCGGTCGACCGGCGCTTTTCGACCGCGCCCTTCGCGGCCGGCTTCCCGGTCCAGGGTGCCGAGCCGGTGATCCTCGACTTCGCCACCTCGGCGGTGGCCGAGGGCAAGGTTCTGGTCGCCTCGCAGGGCGGCAAGGCGCTGCCCGAGGGCGTGCTGATCGAGCCGGACGGGCGCCTGTCGAGCGATCCCGCGACGCTGTACGGCCCCCTCGACGGCCCAGAACGCGACAACCTCAAAGGTGCGGGCGCGATCCGGGCCTTCGGCGAGCACAAGGGCTCGGGGCTGGCCCTGCTATGCGAGTTGCTCGCCGGGGCGCTCACCGGATCGGGCACCGCGGGGCCCGGGCCGCGGCGGTTCTGCAACGGGATGCTGTCGCTCTACATGACACCCGAGGCCTTCGGGTCGCAGGACGCGATGGTGCAGGAGACCCGCGCCTATCTCGACTTCTTCAAGGGCGCGCGGCCGGTGCCGGGCGGCGAGGTGCTGCTGCCGGGCGAGCCGGAGCGGCGGACCCGGGCGAAGCGCCTGGCGGACGGCGTGCCGCTGCCCGATCCGGTGTGGGAGACCCTGCTGGCGGCAGGACGGCCGTTCGGGTTGGATGGGGAGACGTATCGCACATAGTGCCGCGGATCCGGGCGGTCCTCATTGGGCCGCCCAATCCTCGATGACGAGACCGGGCACTCGGCTGAACTCACCGACATTGCCGGTCACGAGCGTGAGGTTCGCCGCGAGCGCGTGTGCGGCGATCCAGACGTCGTTGTTGCCGATCAGCTGCCCTTGTCGTCCGAGCGTGGCCCGGATCTCACCATAGCGGTGGCCGGTTTCCCGCGGCTCGGCGATCTCGATCGGAACGACCGCGACCAGCCGGGCGAGGACAGCGAAAGCGGTGTCCCGGTCCGCGCTCTTCTCCGCCCCGAAGCACAGCTCGCCGTAAGTGACTGGCGACATGACGGCTTCGCCGATGCGGAGTGCCGTCAACCGAGCGACGACCGAGCGTGGCCGCCTGCGCCTGAGCGCGATGATGACGTTCGTATCGAGCAGGTAGCGAGGCTTCACAGGCCCTCGCGCTCCTGCGGCGGGCCATCCTGCAGATCGGTCAGCATGTCGGCGGGCATGTCGTCGATGATGTCGAGGAGCACGGAGAGATTGGCCGGGCGCTCGCGCAGGACGACTTCGTCACCACGGCGAAAAATCTCGACCTCGCTGCCGTCGAACCGGAACTCTCGCGGCAGTCTGACGGCCTGGCTGCCTCCGGACATGAAGAGCTTGGCGACAGTCATGATGCCTCCGTATATACCCGACATATATACATCGGCCGTCCGATCGCCACAACGGCGGTCGGCTCGTAGAAAACAGCGAGACACCGCGCCCCGCTTCCGTACAATCCCCTCCGTCCGGCACGAAGACCGGACGGGAGGAGACGAGTGATGAACCGACGTGACGTCCTCGCGGGCGCCGCCGCCCTGGCCGCAACCACGGTCGCGGCCCGGGCCGACCGGCTGCCCCTCGGCGACCTGCCGGGCACCCGCTATCCCGACCCGCGGGTCGAGGCCCTGGACAAGCGCTTCCGCTACAAGGTCGGCAACGCCGCCATCGAGCGCATCGCCACCGGCTTCCGCTGGGCCGAGGGGCCGGTCTATTTCCGGGACGGCGGCTACCTTCTGTGGAGCGACATCCCGAACAACCGGATCATGCGCTGGCTCGAGAACGGCCATGTCAGCGTGTACCGGGCCAATGCCAACTACTCGAACGGCAACACCCGCGACCGGCAGGGCCGGCTGATCACCTGCGAGCACGACACCCGCCGGGTGACCCGCACCGAGCCCGACGGCAAGATCACGGTGCTGATCGACCGGTTCGACGGCAAGCCGCTCAACGCCCCCAACGACGTGGTGGTGGCGGCCGACAACGCGGTCTGGTTCACCGATCCGGGCTACGGCATCGACGGGTTCTACGAGGGCCACAAGGACAAGGCGGAACTGCCGACCCGGGTCTACCGCCTCGATCCCGCGACCGGCCAGGCCAAGGTGGCGGCGGAGGGCATCGACCGGCCGAACGGGCTCGCCTTCTCGCCCGACGAAAAGATCCTCTACGTCGTCGATTCCGGCGCCACCCATGGCGGGCGGGCCAACATCCGCGCCTTCACCGTCGAGGGCGACCGGCTCACCGGCGACCGGGTGTTCGCGGAGGGCTTCGCGCCGGGCTTCACCGACGGGGTGCGCACCGACGTCGACGGCAACGTCTGGTGCTCGATGGGCTGGGCCGACCCGAAGGAGGACGGGGTGC
Source organism: Methylobacterium sp. ap11 (assembly GCF_900110515.1). Classification (NCBI taxonomy): domain Bacteria; kingdom Pseudomonadati; phylum Pseudomonadota; class Alphaproteobacteria; order Hyphomicrobiales; family Methylobacteriaceae; genus Methylobacterium; species Methylobacterium sp. ap11. The sequence goes on from NZ_FOEB01000027.1 coordinate 36,299, forward strand.
GCTGCTACGCGCCGTCGGGCGACCTGATCGGCAAGATCCACCTGCCCGAGACCTGCGCCAACCTGTGCTTCGGCGGGCCGAAGAAGAACCGGCTGTTCATGGCGGCGAGCACGTCGATCTACGCGGTATACGTCGAGACGCAAGGCGCGATGGTGCCGTAACGGTCTCGAAGACGGTCGTTGGAAGAAGGCTCACGGACCGCGACGGCCCGATCTCCTCCGGTGCAGGACAGGGGGACGAACCCGGCGACCCGAGAGCACCGCACGATCGCGACGCGGTCGTGCGGTGCTCGAGCGGATTCACGCCGCCCGGTTCGCTTGCTTTTCCCATCGACGGTCGTGCGCCTCTCCTCCCCGGCCGATCCCGGGTCTGCCCGCGATCGGTCGCGCTCGCGGGGAGGGGCGGGCCGGACCGGCGCTCACACCGTCCGCCCCCCGTCGATCGGCATCTCCACGCCGGTGATGAACTCCGCCTCGTCGGAGGCCAGGAAGAGCGCCACGTTGGCGATGTCGGAGGCCCGCGACATCCGGCCGAGCGGGATGGTGGCGACGAACTTCGCCCGGTTCTCCGGGGTATCGGGCACGCCCATGAAGGCTTCGAGCAGGCCGGTCTCGCCCATCACCGGGCAGAGCGCGTTGACGCGGATCTTCCAGGGCGCCAGCTCGACGGCGAGCGACTTCGACATCAGGTTCACCGCGCCCTTCGACGCGTTGTACCAGGTCAGGCCCGGACGGGGCCGGATGCCGGCGGTCGAGCCGACGTTGAGGATCACGCCGCCGCCGTTGTCGCGCATCGCCGGCGCCAGCGCCCGGACGAAGTGGAAGATCGACTTCACGTTGACCCGGAAGACCCGGTCGAAGGCCTCCTCGTCGACCTCCATCAGCGGCTGGTTGCGATGGGTGGTGCCGGCGTTGTTGACGAGGATGTGCGGCGTGCCGAAGGCCTCGATGGTGCGCGCGACCGCCGCCTGCACGTCCTCGGCGCTGCCGACATCGGCCGCGATGGCGATGGCCGAGGCGCCGATCTCCTTCGCGACGCGCTCGGCGGCATCGCCCCGCAGGTCGAGCACCGCGACCTTGGCGCCCTCCGCGGCGTAGCGCTTGGCGATGCCCTCGCCGAACCCGCCGCCGGCACCGGTGACGATCGCGACCTTGCCGTTGAGCCTCATGAGACAATCTCCTTGCGTCACGCGGCCGAGATCTCGCCGCGCTCGATCTGGATGGTGGTGTCGACGAGCGCCCGCAGCAGGTCGGGGCTGCTCTCGGTGATGAGGATCGCGACGTCGGGGAGCGCGGCGCGCAGGCGGGCCAGCGCCTCGGCGTAGCGCAGCGCCAGTGCCGGGGCGAGGCCCTGGAACGGCTCGTCGAGAAGGACCGCCCTGGTGCCGACCATGAGCGCGCGGCCGAGCGCCACCATCTTGCCCTGGCCGCCCGACAGGCCCGCCGCCTTGCGGGGCGCGAAATCCTTGAGCTCCGGCAGGAGCGCGTAGACGGAATCCAGCCGCCGCGAGACCTCGGCCTTGGGCAGGCCCAGCACCTGGGCCGGCAGCAGCAGGTTGTCCTGCACCGTGAAGCTGCCGAACAGCTTGCGCTCCTCCGGCGCGTAGCCGATGCCGAGTCGTGCCCGGTGATGCGCCGGCACGGTGCCGGCTTCCCGCCCGTCGAGGACGAGCCGGCCCGCCTGGAGCGGCAGGAGCCCCATCAGGGCGCGCAACGTCGTGGTCTTGCCGGCGCCGTTGCGGCCGATCAAGGCCACGCGCCCGCCGGCCGGCACGTCGAGCGAGACGCCGCGCAGGACCGGCGCGCCCGCGATCGCGACCGCCGCTCCCTCAAGCCGCAGCATGGGCGCCTCCGTTCGGCGCGATGCCGATCACCGTGCGCTGCACCTCCGGATCGTTGAGGATTCGGGAGGGAGTCCCGAGCGCCGCGATCTTGCCCTGCCCCCACACCGCCACCCGGTCGGCGAAGCGCCCGACCACCTCCATGTCGTGCTCCACGAACACCGCCGTCACGCCCGCCTCGCGCAGGACCCGCACCAGGGTCTCGACGATGGCCATCTTTTCCGCCGCCGCGACGCCGCTCGTCGGCTCGTCCATCAGGAGGAGTCGGGGCCGGAGCGCCACCGCCATGGCGATGTCGACGAGCTTGCGTGCGCCCTCGTTGAGGGCGTCGGCGCGCACGTCGGTGATGCGGGTGAGGCCGAAGCGCGCGATCAGCTCCGCCGCCTCGTCGCGAAAGCGCGGGCGGAGCAAGGGATTGAGCACCGACCACACGCCCTCGCGGGCGGCGACCGCGAGCGCCACGTTCTGCAGCACCGTGTGCTCGGTGAAGAGCTGCGGCAGCTGGAAGCTGCGCGCGACCCCGAGCCCGACGATGCGCCGGGGCGACAGGCCGAGGATCGGCCGGCCCTCGAAGGCGATCGAGCCGCCCTGCGGCTTCAGGTAGCCGGTCGTCATGTTGATGAAGGTGGTCTTGCCGGCCCCATTCGGGCCGATGATCGCCAGGAACTCGCCGGCCTCGACGTCGAGGTCGATCCCGTCGGCGGCCTTGAGTCCGCCGAAGGCGAGGCGCAGGTCACGGGCCTGGAGCAGCGCGGTCATGCGGCCCTCCGGCGGCTCGCGATCATCCCCCACAGCCCGCCCGGCGCGAACACGATGACGGCCAGCAGCACGAGGCCGAGCACCAGCTGCCAGGCATTGGCGAAGGTGGCCGCCGCGTAGACCCGGGTCAGCTCGTAGGCCGCCGCCCCGAGGAACGGCCCCAGCACGCTGCCGGCGCCGCCGAGGATCGCGATGAAGACGAGCTCTCCGGAGGTGGTCCAGTAGCTGAGCGCCGGCGTGACGTGCCGGGTGGTGAGCGCGATGATCGCGCCGGCAAACCCCGCCATCACGGCCGAGGCGACGTAGGCGGCGAGCAGCACGCGCTTCGGCGACACGCCCATGAAGTCGAGCCGGGTCTCGCGGGTCTTGATGCCGGCGAGCGCCTCGCCGAGCGGGGAGGCGAGCGCCACCCGCACGAGTGCACCGCAGGCGAGGGCGAGCACCAGCGCGATGCCCAGCACCGTCCACTCGCCCGCTTCCCCCGCGAGCGGCCGGCCGAGGAACGTGACGGGCGGGAGCCGGATGCCGTCGGCGCCGTGGGTCAGCGCGTAGAACTTCTCCAGCACCGAGTAGAACACCATGCTGAGCGCGAGATTCAGCATGCCGAAGAAGATCTCGCGGTAGCGCACCACGAACAGCCCGATCAGCAGGCCGACGATCCCGGCGAGCAAGGCCGCGGCGGGGAGGAGCAGCAGGGCTTCGGGCACCACGACGGCGCCGAACGCCACCGTGTAGGCGGCGAGCGCCAGGTAGAGCGCGTGGCCGAAGCTGACCTGGCCGGCCCGCAGCAGCAGCAGGATGCCGAGCACGGCGAGCCCCTTGGCGAGCGCGATGGTGAGCACGAAGCGCAGCCACGGCACCGCGTAGGCGAGGACGAGGATCAGGACGGCGCCGGCGAGCGCGAGAAGCGTTTCGGAACGGCGGGTCACGGCGCCAGCCCTCCTGTTGTGAGAGCGCAAGTCATATCCGCCGGGTCTCCGCCACGCCGAACAGGCCTTGCGGGCGGAACAGCAGCACCGCCACCATGATGGCGTAGGGCACCACCACCTCGAATTCGGGCGCGACGTAGACCGCGAAGGAGCGGCCGAGGCCGATGAGGAGGGCGGCCACCGCCGCGCCCTCGATCTGGCCGAGGCCAGCGGTCGCGACGACCGCGAAGGAGAGGACGATGGTCGAGGCGCCCACCCCCGGCACCAGCGAGACGGTGGGCGCCGCGAGCGCGCCCCCCAAGGCCGCGAGCGCCGCCCCGACCGTGAAGGTGAGCATCGTCACCTTGGCGGCGTCGATGCCCATGGCGCGGGCCGCCTCGCGGTCGACCGTGACCGCGACGACCATCCGGCCGGTGAGCGTGTAGCGAAGCACATAGGCCAGGATGGCGAGCGTCGCGAGGGCGACGCCGGGCAGCACGTAGAGCTGGTAGGCGGTGAACGGGATGACGTCCTGGCCGAACGGCACGTCGACGGTGCCGAGCCACTTCAGCGGCGCGTCGAACACCACCGGCTGCACGCCCCAGACCAGCTTCTGCAGGTCCTCCAGGATCATGAACAGCGCGAAGGTGACGAGGAGTTGCAGCACCGGCTCGCGGTCCTGCATCCGGCGCAGGAGCAGCCGCTCGATCAGCGGCCCGAGCGCGACGCCCACCAGCACGGCGGCCGCGAGCAGGATCGGCAGGCCGAGCCAGGGCGGCGCGCCGAGCGAGGTCGCGAACAGCCCGATCGAGGCCGCCGCGTAGCCGCCGATGGCGTAGAGGCTGCCATGGGCGACGTTGAGCACCCGCAGCACGCCGAACACCAGGTTCAGCCCCACCGCCACCATGAAGACGGCGGCGGCGTAGGACAACCCGTCGAGCAGGGCGAGCCCGACGAGGATCCCGTTCTCCGACAGCCAGGCCATCAGCTCTTAAAGGCCTGCGCCTGCGGGAGCTTGGCGACCATGTCGGGGGTCAGCGTCTTGAGCCAGTCGGCGCTCTTCTGGCCGACCGGCGTCGTCACGGACTCGGCCGGGAACACGATCATGTCGGTGAGCACCGGGAACGGATACTTGTCGGAGTGCAGCGTCGTGCCGATGAGCTGGTTCTCGAGCCCCTGGCCGTCCTCGCGGATGCGCACGCTGGCGGTGGGCGAGGGGAATTCGAGGCCCTTGAAGGCGGCGGCCAGTTCCGCGTCGGTCGGCCAGCCGCCGCCCTTGGCCGCCACCGCCTTCTCGATGCCGGCCTTCATCGCCGAGACGGCCTGGGCCATGTGGAAGCACGGGTAGATCGGCCAAGCATTGTACTTGGCGCGGTAGGATTCGCTGAAGCGCTTCAGCCGCTCCGGATCGGCAGGCGACGGGTGCAGGAACCAGTGGTCGCCGCGCGCGCCGACGATGTGGCCGGCCGGCAGCGCCTTGCCGACCCGCTGGAGCGAGGATTCTGCGAGCGGCATCACGAAGGTCGCGCGCTCGAACAGCTTGCGGTCCGAGGCCTGGCGGATCAGCGCGTCGAGGTCGCCGCCCCAGGAGGTCGACAGCACCACGTCGGGCCGCAGCGCCAGCACGCGGGTGATCTCGGTCGAGAAGTCGGTGGCGCCGAAGCGCGGAAACAGCTCGGCCGAGACCTTCACCCCGGGCTTCAGGGTGTTCATCGCGGTGCGGAAGATGTCCCAGGAATCGCGACCCCAGGCGTAGTCCTGGTTGATCACCGCGATCGACTTGAAGTCCGGCTTGACCTTCAGGAGGTAGAGGAGCGCCGCCAGGATCTCCGGCGTGGCGTTGGCCTGGGTGCGGAAGGCGTAGGAGTAGCGGTTGTCCTCGAAGATGCGCTGGGTGCCGCAATCCCACAGCAGCGTCGGGCGCTTCAGCTCGTCGGCGAGCGGTGCGCAGGCGATGCAGTCGGCCGACGAGATCGCCGCGAAGATCAGGTGCACGCCCTCCGACTGGACGAGCCGGCGATACTCGCCGACGACGTGGTCGACGCCTGGACCCTCGTCGACGAAGATCGGCCGCACCTTCACGCCGGCGATACCGCCGGCGGCGTTGATCTCGTCGAACAGCATCTCGGCGGTCTGGCGGCCGGGCACGCCGAAGACGCTGGCCGGGCCCGACAGGTAGGTGGCGATGCCGACCTTCAGCTCGGCGGGCTTGCCCGCGCCTTGCGCCCAGGCGCCCGCGCCCGGCAGCATCAAGCTTCCCGCCACGGCGCCTGCCCCGATCAGCGCCTCGCGCCGCGTGACGATCCCGTCACGACCCGTCCCGGCCATGCCTTCCTCCCTGACTTCGCGCGCGGACCGGCCCCTCTGGAACTGGCGTCGGGGGCCTGGCCGCGGGCGGGATCATGGGGGCGCGGTGACCTCCTGTCCAATAGCTTGTTCGCCCACGAGCGAGAGGTTCGAGATATGGGAGCGGACGGCGGCCTCGCCCGCGGCGGCGGGCCGCCGGCAGGGGAGCGGGATGTCGTCGTAGATCGCCGCGAGCGTCAGCGTGACGCCGATCTCCGGCAGGTCGACGGCCTCCGTGCAGGCGGCGGGGGACAGGCCGCCCTCCGGGTTCCGGCGATGCACCGTCACCGCGCGCCGGTCCTGGGGCACCAGCACGACGCTCCGGATCGACGCCACGGCAGCGTAGGCGGCGAGCTTCGAGGTACGCCGCCGCGGCGTGTCGCTGGGGGAAAGAACCTCGAACACCACGAGCGACGCGGGAACGATGTAAAGATCGTGGCGACCGTCATCGGGGGCGACGAGGATATCGGGCGCCACGGTGCGGGCCTCCCCCGGCACCGGCACCTGGCTCGGGCCGGACGGGCGCCAGGGGCTGCCGTGACGACGCCTGTGCTGCCGCAGGCTCTCGAGGATGTTGGTCTGGATCCAGTCGTGCCGCCGCGTCGGCTGGGCGTTCATCAGCGGCACCCCGTCGGCCAGCTCCCAGCGCTCCCCGGCCGGCCGCTCGGCGAGGAAGGCCAGGAAGCCGTCGAGGCTCATCGGAGGGTCACGCGTCTCGGCGGCGCGCATGGCGGGCGCTCCCGTACATCTTCGGCGAGGATACCATGTCTCACGCCAGCCGGAATGCCCGCACCAGCACCGCGGCCCGGGCGCAGGCCGTGCAGGGTGCCGACGAGCACCCTGACGAGCCCGGACGTTTCGCGCGGCGGGCTTAACCCGCCCGCAAGCCCGGCCCGCTAAGCAGGAACCTCGCGCGGCGCGGTTCGGAGCGGCGGAATGGCGGCCGGGGCATCTCTCGGCGAGGCGGAGGCCGGCGGCAGTGCCGGCACCGCGCTCGCGGTGTTCGGCGTGCGGATCGCCGCCGCGGGCTGTGCCTTCGTGGCCCAGGTGCTGATGGCCCGGCTGATGGGCGGCGAGGAATACGGGATCTTCGCCACGGTCTGGGTCTGGACGGCGTTGCTCGGCCACGCCTCGACCTGGGGCCTGTCCCAGGCCGCCTGCCGCTTCCTGCCGACCTACCGGGCACAGGGCGCCGCCGGGCCGGAGCGGGGTTTCCTGGTCTTCGGCGCCGTCTTCTCGCTCGCCGCCGCCGCGATCCTGGCGGCCGCGGGCGCCTTCGCGCTCTGGCTCCGGCCCGGCCTCGTCGGGGACGCCTATCGGGCCCCGGCGCTCATCGCCGCGCTCGTGCTGCCGCTCTTCGCGCTGCAGGATTTCTGCGAGGGCGTGGCGCGGGGCCGCAACTGGACGCTGCTCGCGGTCGCGCCGCCCTACCTCCTGCGCCAGGGCCTGATCATGGCCTTGATGCTGGCGGCGGTCGGGTTCGGCGCGCCGGCGGAGGCGGGAATCGCCGTCGCCTGCACGCTCGCCGCCACCGCCCTGTCGCTGGCGATCCAGGCCGGGATCCTGGCGCGGCGCCTGTGGGCCGAGCGGCGGCCGGGCCGGGCGCTCTACCCGCACGGCGAGTGGCTGCGGGCCGCGCTGCCGATGGCTCTGATCGATCTCGCCGGCTCCGGCTTCAACTTCGTCGACGTGCTGGTGCTCGGCTTCCTGCTGCCGCCGGCGGAGGTCGGCGCCTATTTCGCGGCGACGCGGCTGCTGCAATTCGTGGTCTTCGTCCAGTACGCCGCCTCCTCGGTCACCGCGCAGCGCTTCGCGGAGGCCCAGGCGCGGGGCGACCGGGCCGGGCTCGAGGCCCTGGTGCGGCGCTGGTCGCGGCTGACGCTGCTGGCGACGCTCGCGACCGGGCTCGGCGTGGTCGGGGCGGGGCCGCTGCTGCTCGGCCTGTTCGGGCCCGAGTTCCGCGCCGCCCTGCCGCTGCTCGCCATGCTGGTGGCCGGCCACGGGCTCGCCGCCGCCTGCGGGCCGGCGGAGGATCTGCTGACCATGCTGGGGGGCGAGCGCGCCTGCGCGGCGGTGACCGTCGGGCTCCTCGCCGTGGCGGTTCTCCTCACCCTGGCGCTGGTGCCGCTCCTCGGGCTCACCGGCGCGGCGCTGGCCGCGAGCCTCGTCACCGCGGGGCGGGGCGCCGCGCTCGCCCTCCTGGCCCATCGCCGCCTCGGCCTCCTCACCCCGGCCTTCGTCCGATGAACGCGCCCGTGATCCCCCTGCCGACGCCCGAGACGACGACGACCGGAGCGGCGATGATCTGCTCGGTCACGACGCTCGCCGCCCTCTGCCGCGATCCCGCCGCCTGGGACGCCCTGGTGGCCGGCGCCGACCGGCCGACGCCCGACTATTCCCGGCGGGTGATGGAGGCGCATCGCGACCACGGCCTGGCGCCGGCGGACCTACCCTGCCTGGCGGTGCGGCGCGGCCCGCATCTCGCGGCCTTGCTGCCCTACCGGATCGGGCGCGGGCCCCTCGGGTGGGGCCGGGTCGCGCGGCCCTTCGCCTCCCCGTACCTCACGGTGACGGCGCCGCTGGTGGCGGCCGGTCCCGACGGGGCGCCGGCGCTCGCCGCGCTCGCGACCGGGATGCGCGGCCTCGGCTGCCCGTGGTGGTGGCCGCTCCTGCCCACCGGGGACGGCGTGGGGCCGGCCTTCCTCGCAGCGCTCGCCCGCGACGGCTGGCGCCGGGCGGAGGTGTCCGGCTTCGACCGCCCCGTCCTCGACCGGCGCGCCAGCCACGACGCCTTCCTGAAGGGCCACCCGCACAAGGGCCGGCTCAAGGACCTGCGCCGGCGCCGCCGGCGGCTGGAGGAGGCCGGCGCCCTCGCGGTCGAGGCAGTCGGGCCGGACGGCGACCTCGCGGGCGCGGTGGCGGAATTCCTCGCCCTGGAGCAGAGCGGCTGGAAGGGGCGGGCGGGCACCGCGCTCGCCTGCCGGCCGCGGACCGCGGGCTTTGCCCGCGACGTCTTTCGCGCCGGCGACGGGCCGGTGACGGCGCGCGCCGACCTCCTGCGCCTCGACGGGCGGGTGGTCGCGGCGAGCCTCGCCCTCGTCTGCGGCGGCAGCGCGATGCTGCTCAAGACCGCCTACGACGAGGACCTGCGCCATCTCGCTCCCGGCGTGGTCCTGGAGGCCGAGATCGTCCGGGCCCTGCACGAGACCTCTTTCGCCGACCGGCTCGATTCCGCGACGCTCGCGAGCGCGGTGCTGGACGACCTCTATCCCGAGCGGACCCGCATCGCCGAGACGATGCTCTCGCCCCCGGGCGGTCCCGCGCCTTCGCCGCTCGCCGACCGGGCGAGACGGCAGCACGCCGCCAAGGCCTGGCTCAAGGCCCGGCTCGCCCGCCTGCGCCGGCGCTGAGCTCGGCCTCGCTGGCCGCGTCGGCCTCGCGCCAGCCGACGCGGGCCTGGGGCCTCGCATCGGTCGAGGCGAAGTAGGGTTTGATGTCGAGGAGCGGCGTGCCGTCGAGGCAGTCGAGCCCGCGCACCCGCAACGAGGCGCCGTCGATCCCGAGAAGCTCCACCACCGAGACGGCGATCGGGTTCGGCCGGGCCGGCGAGCGCAGCGCGAAGGTGCCGCGGGGCGCCGGGGCGTGGCGGGGCTGCTGCGCCACGAGGTTCCGGGGCGCCCGGTCCATCCAGTAGAGCACGATCAGGTGGGTGGTGCCGGACAGCTCCCGCAGGGCGGGGGCGAAACGCGGGTCGACCTCCAGGGTGCAGACCGCGTCCGACTGGGCCGAGTTGCGCGGGCAGTCGGCGCGCGCGGTCCAGGGCGTGCGCACCCGGCCGACGAAGTAGAGCCCGGCATCGTAGGCCGCGGGCAGGTCGACCGTCTCCTCGCCCGGGCGCGGGCCGAATTCCGTTTCCGCTGCGCTCATCGCGTCACCTCGCTCCTCGAAACCCGCGGGATCCGGGTCGCCCCGGCGCGGCACCCGGTATAGGCTGGGGCGCAGGGCATCAGGGAGACCGATCGCGTGTTCGCCGACGAGCTGAGACCGATGGAGACGGTGGCCGACCCCGAGACGGCGGTCGATCGCCTGGCGAGCCTGCACACCGCCGCCACCGGGAGCCTGCGGGACGCGCTGAACCGCTTCCTCGCCGAGGGCGTGCCGCCGGACTCGGCCGAGCGGCTGACCTTCCGCTACCCCGAGCTGCGCCTGACCTACCGGCCGACCGGACCGATGCCGCGGATCACCCGCGCCACCGCGAAGTTCCAGGGCCCGGGCGTCTTCTCCACCACCCTGACACAGCCCGGGCATTTCCGCGCCTACCTTCTCGAGCAGCTGCGCCCGCTGGTGCAGGATTACGGCGCCACGATCGAGGTGGGCCCGAGCGCCCAGGAGATCCCGTACCCCTACGTCGTCGAGCCGGGGGCGGAGCTCGCCCGCGGCGTCACGTCGAGCGACCTCGCGCGCCACTTCCCGACCCCGATGCTGTCGAGCGTCGGCGACGAGATCGCCGACGGGCTGTGGCTCGACACCGACGACGAGGCGCGCCCGCTCGCCCTGTTCGACGGGCCGCGGGTCGATTACTCGCTGCGCCGCCTCGTGCACTATACCGGGGCCGACTGGCGCCAGATCCAGCCCTGGATCCTGCTCACCAACTACCACCGCTACGTCGACCAGTTCGTGCGCGTCGGCCTCAAGGCGCTCGTCGCCGAGCCGGAGCGCTACGCCCGCCTGGTCCTGCCCGGCGGCGTCTCGGTCGAGGCCGGGGAGGCGGCGGGCGCCCAGGCCGAGGCGCTCATCGCCGCCTCGCCCTGGCACCGGTTCCAGATGCCGGCCTACCACCTCGTCGCCCGGGACGGGCAAGGGCAGCCGGGGCAGGGCACCAGCCTCGTCAATATCGGCGTCGGGCCGTCGAACGCGAAGACCATCACCGACCACCTCGCGGTGCTGCGGCCGCATTGCTGGCTGATGGTCGGCCATTGCGGCGGCCTGCGCCAGTCGCAGACCATCGGCGACTACGTGCTGGCCCACGGCTACCTGCGCCGCGACCGGATCCTCGACGAGCTGGTGCCGCCCGACGTGCCGATCCCGGCGCTCGCCGAGGTCCAGGTCGCGCTCCAGGAGGCCGCCGCCAGCGTCACCGGCGAGCGGGCCGAGGCCCTGAAGCAGCGCCTGCGCACCGGCACCGTCGTCACCTACGACGACCGCAACTGGGAGCTGCGCTGGTCGCAGGAGCGGCGGCGAATCAACCTGTCGCGGGCGATCGGCGTCGACATGGAGAGCGGCACCATCGCGGCGCAGGGCTACCGCCTGCGGGTGCCCTACGGCACGCTGCTCTGCGTCTCCGACAAGCCGCTGCACGGCGAGATCAAGCTGCCGGGCGCCGCCAACGCCTTCTACGAGCGGGCGGTGGGCGAGCACCTGCTGATCGGGCTCGCCACCCTCGACGCCCTGCGGCGCAACCGGCACGGCCTGCACTCGCGCAAGCTGCGCAGCTTCGACGAGCCGCCGTTCCGGTAACGGTGACCCGCCACATGGCCGCTCTGCCGATCTCGAACAGCCGCCACGTCGCCGTGGCGGAGGGCGCCGCGACCCGCGTCGTCGCGGTGGCCGACCTCGCCGCCTCCCTCGGGGCCGAGGCGCTGATCCGCCTGCACGAGGCGGATTTCGCCGCGCTCGCGGCGGTCGGCCGGGACCTCGTCCACTTCAACCTCGAGCGCACGATCAACCGGGCCGGCATCCGTTACGCCCTGGTGCCGATCGTCAGGCCCGGGCGGCGCCGGCCCGGCGAGCCGGAGGAACTGCCGGTCCTCGACCCGACCCGGTTCCGCACCGGCCTGTGCGTCGCGGTGCGTCAGGGCGTACCGGTGACCGAGGTGCCGGCGCCGCTATTCGCGATCTCGCTGCCGACGATCCGCGATGCCGACGCCCTCGCGGCGGCCCTGGTGCGCCGCTACGCCGAGCTGTTTCCCGATCTCGGCCCGGCCGAGATCGTCGGGCGGGGCTGCGCGGTCACGCGGCTGCGGCTCGACGCTCCCGGTCGGATCCCGGGCGCCGGGCCGGCCTGATCGACCAAGGCCGCGGGTGGCTCAGTCGATCCGCCGCAGACCTTGCGCGAAGCGCTTGGCGTTGGCGACGTAGCGGTCGGCCGAGGCGCGCAAGCCCGCCACCGCCGCCTCGTCGAGCACCCGCACCGCCTTGGCCGGGGCGCCGACGATCAGGCTGTTGTCGGGGAATTCCTTGCCCTCGGTGACGAGCGCGTTGGCACCGACGAGGCAGTTGCGGCCGATCTTCGCCCCGTTGAGGATCGTCGCGCCCATCCCGATCAGCGAATTGTCGCCGATCGTGCAGCCGTGCACGATGGCGCCGTGCCCGACCGTGATGCCCTCGCCGAGGGTGAGCGGGAAGCCCGCATCGGTGTGGAGCACCGCGCCCTCCTGGACGTTGGTGCGGTCCCCGACCGTGATCGGCTCGTTGTCGCCGCGGATCACCGCACCGAACCACACGCCGACCTCGCGGCCGAGCCGCACCCTCCCGATCACGTGGGCATCCGGGGCGATCCAGGCGCTGGCATCCTCCGGCACGACCGGGCTGACGGTGTCGAGGGCGTAGAGCGGCATCGGATCCTCCGGGTGATCTGTCCTCCCTTTCGCATGGCGGGAGGGCGGCGTCAGCCCGGAGCGGGGCGGCTCACACCGAGCCGACGGTCTTCAGCCGCGCCCGCGGGTGGATCTCGGCCTGGCTCATCACCGGGGTCTCGCGGCGGAAGCGCTCGATGATCGAGCGCACGAAGGGCCGGGCCTGGACCGAGGTGACCAGCACCGGCATCTCGCCGATCCGGGCCGCCTCCTCGAAGCGGTCGCGCACCGTGGTGACGAAGTCCGACAGCTTGGAGGGCTGCATCGCCAGGTGGCGATCGTCGCCGTGGCCGACGATCGCCTCCATGAAGGCGGTCTCCCAGGCGGGCGAGAGGGTGATGATCGGCAGGACGCCGCCCGGGCCCTGGTACTGGGCGCAGATCTGGCGGCCCAGGCGGGCGCGGACGTGCTCGACGATGTCGCGCGGATTCTTGATGTGGCCGGCGACCTCGGCGATGCCCTCCACGATGGTGCCGAGGTCGCGGATCGAGACCCGCTCGGAGAGCAGGTATTGCAGCACCCGCTGGATCCCCGTGGTGGCGATCTGGCTCGGCACCACCTCCTTCAGTAGCTCGCCGTGCTCCTTGGGCAGCTCCTTGAGGAGCTTCTGCACCTCGACGTGGTTGAGGAGGTCGGAGACGTGGGCCTTGATCACCTCGGTGAGGTGGGTCGAGACCACGGTGGCGGCGTCGACCACGGTGTAGCCCTTGAGCTGGGCCTCGTCGCGCAACGCCGCGTCGACCCAGGTCGCCGGCAGCCCGAAGGTCGGCTCCATCAGGTGCTGGCCGGGCAGCTGCACCTGCCCGCCCATCGGGTCCATCGCCATGAACTGGCCCGGGAAGATCTGGCCGGTGCCGGCCTCGATCTCCTTGACCCGGACCACGTAGGTGTGGGCCTCGAGCTGGACGTTGTCGAGGATGCGCACCGAGGGCATCACGAAACCGAGTTCCGCCGCGAGCTGGCGGCGCAGGGCCCGGATCTGGTCGGTGAGGCGATCCTGGCCGGCCGGCCCGTTGACGAGGGGCAGGAGGGCGTAGCCCATCTCGAGCTTGAGGTCGTCGAGCTTCAGGAGGTCGGCCGCCGTCTCCTCCTTGGCCTCCGCGGCGGTCGCCTCGGCGGCCTTGTCCGCCGCGGCGTCGGCCTGCGCGGGGGTCGGCAGCAGGGCGATGCGGCGGGCGAGGTAGGCGGCGCCCAAGCCCAGCGCGAGGAACGGCAGCATCGGGATGCCGGGCAGGAGCCCGATCAGGATCATCACCGCGGCCGACATGCCGAGCGCCTTGGGGTAGTTGGCGATCTGGCGCCCCAGCGCCCGGCTCGCCGGGCCGCGCACGCCGGCCTTGGAGACGAGGAGGCCGGCGGCGGTCGAGACGACCAGCGCCGGGACCTGGCTCACCAGGCCGTCGCCGACGGTCAGCAGCGTGTAGGTCTTGCCGGCCTCCGCGAAGGTCAGGCCCTGCTGGGCGACGCCGATGATGATGCCCCCCACCACGTTGATGACCGTGATGAGGAGCGCCGCGATCGCGTCGCCGCGCACGAACTTCGAGGCGCCGTCCATGGCGCCGAAGAACGAGGATTCGTCCTCGAGCGACTGGCGGCGCGACCTCGCGGTCTTCTCGTCGATGAGGCCGGCCGAGAGGTCGGCGTCGATCGCCATCTGCTTGCCGGGCATCGCGTCGAGGGAGAAGCGGGCCGCGACCTCGGCGATGCGCCCCGAGCCCTTGGTGATGACGACGAAGTTCACGATGATCAGGATCGCGAAGACGATGATCCCGATCAGGAAGTTGCCGCCCATCACGAAGTGGCCGAAGGCCTCGATGACGTGGCCGGCCGCCGCCGTGCCCTCGTGGCCGTGGCCGAGGATCAGCCGCGTCGAGGCGAGGTTGAGCGCCAGCCGCAGCATCGTGGTGATGAGCAGCACCGTCGGGAAGACCGTGAACTCGAGCGGGTTCTCGATGAACAGGCCGGTCATCAGGATCAGGACCGACAGGATGATCGAGACCGCCAGCAGCAGGTCGAGCAGGAGCGCCGGCAGCGGGAAGATCAGCACCACTAGGATGGCGAGCACCGAGACCGCCAGCACCAGGTCGCTGCGCCGCGTGAGGGCGACCAGATCCGCCCGCGACGGCAGCGCGAAGATGCGGCCTGCGCCGACGGCCCCCGTCTCGCTCATGTCGATCCACACCCCGCCACTACCCGGCAATTCCTGCCGGGTTCATGGTTAGGGAATGGTTAATGCGCACGGAGAGAGCCGTTGCGACCGGCCTCGGCGGCACGCCGCGCGAGCGCCCCTCTCATAACAATCCGCCCGCCGGCGGAACGATTTTCCCGACCCGATTTTGTGCATCGCATCATGGCGCGCAATGCAATCCCACGGAAACCGGAACAAGCTCGACGGTTCCCTCTATATTGTCCGCAATAAGCTCGATCCACGACGTTCCACCTGCGGAACCAAGACGCGCGGCGATGATTGAGAAGGCATCGATCGCTCAGACAAGGTTCGAGGAGACCATGCGCAAGACCCTCATCACTCTCGCGGCCCTCGGCATGCTCGGGGCCGGCGCGGCGCAGGCCCAGACCACCGTGACCGGCGATCCGGCCCGCGACGCCAAGCCCAGCACCCAGTCGCAGGGCCAGGAGGCGGTGACCCGGCCCAACACCGACATGATGGACAAGAACAACCCGGGCTCCACCGGCACGGTCGCCACAAACGCCAAGCTCGAGCCCGGCGCCAACAGCTTCACCGAGGCCCAGGCCCGCAGCCGCATGGAGCAGGCCGGCTTCAAGGACGTGAAGGAGCTCAAGAAGGACGACCAGGGCATCTGGCGCGGCCAGGCCATGCAGGCCGGCAACACCGTGATGGTCGGCCTCGACTTCAAGGGCAACGTCTCGACCGCCCGGTAAGGCGATCCCTCGCAGCTGCCCTCCCTCTCCCCGAACACAAGGACGACGCCCATGGCGACCCGTACCCTCACGGCCCTGTTCGACAGCTACGACGACGCCTCCGCGGCGGTGCGCAAGGTGGAGGCGGCGGGCGTGCCGCACGCCGACGTCAGCATCGTGGCCAACAACCAGGGCGACCGCTATTCCGGCCACCTCGGCACGCGTGACGCTGCCACCACCACGACGACCGGCGAGACCGCGCACGACGCCACGAACGGCGCCGGCGCCGGTGCGTCGGTCGGCACCGTGCTCGGCGGCGGCGCCGGCCTGCTCACCGGCCTCGGCCTGCTCGCCATCCCGGGCGTCGGCCCGGTGGTCGCCGCCGGCTGGCTCGTCGCGACGCTCGCCGGCGCCGGCGTCGGCGCCGCGGCGGGCGGCCTGATCGGGTCGCTCACCGGCGCGGGCCTCAGCGAGGAGCACGCCCACAGCTACGCCGAGGGCGTGCGCCGCGGCGGCACCCTGGTGACCGTGCGGGCCGACGACGCCCATGCCGACCGGGTCTACTCGATCCTGAAGGAGCACGGCTCGATCGACATGGACGACCGCGCCAAGACCTGGCGCCAGGACGGCTGGACCGGGCGGCACGACGAAACCGCGCCCTCGCTGACCAACCCGGCGGCGGTCGCCGGCGGCTCGTCGGCGGTCGGCGCGGCCGGCAGCACCACCACCGGCCTCAACACCGGCGGCATGCCCTTCGCGGCCGGCGCCCCGCCGACCGCCCAGACCGTCGATGCCGGCCTGCCCGGCACCACCCGCGAGCGGAACCTCGGCATCGCGGACGAGCTGCCCCCGGCCCGTCAGCCGCTCGGCACCGAGCGCCGCTAAGACCGTGACCGACGACCGGTGAGGAACGCGGCGGCAGGGGCGACCCTGCCGCCGCTTCCTTTTTCCGACTTCCTTTTTTCGACCCGGCCGCCGCATGCGACGGTCGACACGGCATCGGCCGCCACATCCACCGCGTGAGCGCCGGGACAGCCGGACGATCCTCCTCTACAGTACCGGCAACAACAGTACCGGGAGGAAGTCATGCGCTGGATCGCCGTCCTCGTCGCCCTCGTCTGCGTGTGTCCGGCCGCGGGGACGGCCCGCGCCGAGGAGACGCCCGCCTTCCGGGTCGATCCGGCCTGGCCGAAGCCGCTGCCGAACAACTGGATCATGGGCCAGGCCGCGGGCGTCGCGGTGGATGCGCAGGACCACGTCTGGGTGATCCAGCGCCCGCGTACCCTGACCGACGACGAGAAGGCCGCGAGCCTGGATCCGCCCCGCACCCGCTGCTGCGTCCCGGCCCCACCGGTCCTGGTGTTCGATCAGGACGGCAGCCTGGTCAAGTCCTGGGGCGGGCCCGGCCAGGGTTACGACTGGCCACAGAACGAGCACGGCATCCATATCAACCACAAGGGCTTCGTCTGGCTCGCCGGCAACGGCGAGCAGGACGGTCAGATCCTGAAATTCACACAGGACGGCCGCTTCGTGATGCAGATCGGCAAATCGGGGCCGCAGACCGGCAGCCGCGACACCACGCGGCTCGGCCGCCCGGCCAACATGCAGGTCGACCCGGAGACGAACGAGCTCTACGTCGCGGACGGCTACTACAACCATCGGGTCATCGTGTTCGATGCCGAGACGGGGGTGTTCAAGCGGATGTGGGGCGCCTACGGCGAGCCGCCGACCGACGTGGCGCTCGGCCCCTACGACCCTGCGGCGGCCCCCGCCCGGCAGTTCCGCAACCCGGTCCACTGCATCCAGGTCGCCCGCGACGGCCTCGTCTACGTCTGCGACCGCACCAACGACCGGGTCCAGGTGTTTCACCGCGACGGCACCTTCGTCAAGGAATTCACCGTCGAGCCGCAGACCCGGGCCAACGGCTCGGTCTGGGAACTCGCTCTGTGGCCGGACGAGGCGCAGAGCTTCTTGATGAACGCCGACGGCGCCAACAACGAGGTCCGCACCCTGCGGCGGGAGGACGGCGTGATCCTCGGGCGCTTCGGCCGCAACGGCCGGATGGCCGGCGACTTCCACTGGGTGCACAACCTCGCGGTCGATTCCCGGGGCAACGTCTTCACCACCGAGGTCGATACCGGCAAGCGGGCCCAGAAGTTCCTGCTCCAGGGCAACATGGTGCTGCGCAAGCGCACCCCGTGAGACGCCTCACCCGTCGGCGCCCGCCGGCCCGGCGAAATCCACGGCCCGCTCGGCGAGGTCGTCGAGGTTGCGGCGCAGCTGCTCCAGCGTGAAGGCGAGCCAGAAGATCCGGCCGACCCCGTCGGTTGAGAGCGTCCGGGTCACCTGGCGCCGGCGCATCCCGTCGATGGCATCGCGGTAGCCGGCGATCGCCGCCGCCAGCTCGGTGCCGTCACCGGTCGGCCTAAGCCCCGCGGCCAGCGCGTCGGCGAGGTTTTGCAGGCGGGACGCCGCGGCGGTCGCCGCCCGTCCCCAAGCCTCCGCGAGGTGGACCCGCAGCACGTCCTCGTCGGCCTCCGCGATGGCGCGGCGCAGGAGCACGAGGTCGTGGCGCAGCCGCGTCAGGGTGCGCAGGAGCGGGTCCGGATCGGGGGCGGCGGAGAGCCGGCTGCGGCGCTCGCGGGCGGCCTCGCCGGCCAGGGTCTCGAGGCGGGAAAGGCTGCGTCGCACCGCCGGCGGCAGGGCCTTCGCCTCCGGCGTCTCCTGCGCGTCGAGGCGGGCCAGCGCCGCGAGCTGGCTCGCCAGCAGCCGGGCGAGGCCGGCCGCCTGGCCGGTCACCGCCCGGGCGGCCCGGGCCGGTGCGACCAGGAGCGAGACCGCCAGCCCGATGACGCAGCCGAGCCCGATCTCCAGGATCCGGTCGAGGGCGAAGGCGAGGGGGCCGAGCGTCGAGCCGGTGGTGGACAAAAGCACGATGATCGCGGTGATCGGCGCGATGCGGAAGCCCGCCGAGACCGCGGCCGCGAAGGTGAGCGGGGCGACCGCGACGACGAGGGCGAGCAGCGTCGAGGCGCCGCCGTGATGCGGCAGCGCGAAGGCGACGGCGCCGCCGTAGCAGGCGCCGAGCACCGAGCCGAGGAACCGGTCGAGGGCGGCCTTGAGCGAGCCGCCGACGCTGCTCTGGGTGACGATGAGGGCGGTGATGACGGCCCAGTAGGCCTGCGGCAGCCCGAGGGACTCGGCGAGCAGGAAGGTCGCGAGGCTCGCCGCGGTCATCCGCAGGCTCTGGGTCAGCCGCGGCCGCTGGCGTGCGAGGAGGCGCAGGAGAGGAGGCGGGCTGTCCGACGAAGAGGCCATGGGCGCGGTCAGAGCCGGTGCCGGCCCCGCGAGTCAACCGCCTGCGATCGTTCGACCTGTGGCCGGGGCGTCATCCGGGCTTTACCGGACCGGTGCGATATCCGTACGACAGAACAATTGACGACGACGCAGAAGGTCAGGGCGGTGACGATGCGCAAGTTCGTGGGTGCAGTGTACGTTCTGGCCGCGCTGGCGGCGGTGCCGGCGCAGGCGCGGCCGCTCGCTGCGATCAAGCAGGACGGCACGCTGCGGGTCGGCCTGACCGGCGACTACGCGCCGTATTCCCTGCGCCTGCCCGACGGCAGCATCAAGGGGGCCGACGTGGTGATGGCGGGCGAGCTCGCCCGGGCGCTCGGCGTCAAGGTCGAGATCGTGCCGACGACCTGGAAGACCCTGAAGGACGACCTGCTGGCCGACCGCTACGACGTCGCGATGGGCGGGGTCAGCGTCACGCCCGACCGGGCCTCGGTGGCCGATTTCTCGGTGCCGGTCCTGACCGACGGCAAGCGCCCGATCGTGCGCTGCGCCGACAGGGGGCGCTTCGTCACGATCAAGGACATCGACAAGCCGGAGGTGCGCGTCGTGGTCAATCCCGGCGGCACCAACCAGCGCTTCGCCGACGCCAACTTCCCGCACGCCTCGGTGCGGGTGTTTCCCGACAACCGCGCCATCTTCAAGGAGGTGGCCGAGGGCCGGGCCGACCTGATGGTCACCGACGGCGCCGAGGTCGACTACCAGTCGCGGCTCAACGCCGGGGTGCTCTGCCCGGCCGCCGTGCCCGACACCTTCGACAAGGCCGACAAGGCCTACTGGATGACCCGCGACCCGGCGCTGAAGGCGGCGGTCGACGAGTGGCTGACGAGGACCCTGAAGAGCGGCGCCTACGGCAGGGCTCTGGCGAAGGCGGCGGAGTAGGGAAACGACACGCACCCGGCGTCGAGGGCGCGTGACGGCCGTCTTCGACCGGCCTCCCGAATTTGATACGCGATCGGCAGGCAATCTTCCGGATCGCGTATCGATAGCCCACCCGCGTCGTTTCGGGTTCCGTTCTCACGGCCCCGGGATGACCGAAGGAGGAACGGGGCCGTCATGCGGCCCCGTCCCACAGGTTCTGTTCAGAGGAACCCGATCGAGATCCACGGCACCAGGATCACCACCACGAGGCCGACGAGCAGCGCCGCCATGTAGCCGATGATCGGCCGGATGCCGGCATCGGGGTGGATCCGGCTGATCGCGCAGGCGGCGTAGTACCCGACGCCGAAGGGCGGCGCGAACAGGCCGACACCCATCGCCAGGATCACCACCATCGCGTAGTGCACCTCGTGCACGCCGACCTGGCGAGCGATCGGGAAGAGCAGCGGGCCGAACAGCACGATCGCCGGGATGCCCTCGAGCACCGAGCCGAGGATCACGAAGGCCACCGCCGAGACGACCAGGAAGCCGAGCGCCCCGCCGGGCAGGCTCTTCATCATCACGGCGAGGCTCTGCGAGAAGCCCGACTGGGTCAGCGCCCAGGCCATGCCGGTCGCCGCCCCGATGATCAGCAGGATCGCCCCCGACAGGGAGGCGGTCGCCACCAGCATCGGGTAGACCCGGCGCCAGTCGAACTGGCGATAGATCAGCAGCCCGGCGAGGATCGCGTAGACGATGCCGATCGTCGAGACCTCCGTGGCGGTCGCCACGCCCTCGACCACCGCGGCGCGGATGACGAAGGGCAGCGCGATCGCCGGGAAGGCGATGACGAGCGCCTTGCCGACCTCGCCCTTGGTGGCGCGGCGGACGTGGCTCAGGTCCTCGCCGCGGTAGCGCCACCAGACCAGCATGCACAGCGTGATGCCGAGCACGACGCCGGGCAGCAGGCCACCGGTGAAGAGCGCGGTGATCGACACGCCGGTGACCGACCCGATGGTGATGAGCACCAGCGAGGGCGGGATGGTCTCGGTCTGGGCGCCGGTGGCGGCGAGCAGCGCCACGAGGTCACCCTCCTTGGCGCCGCGCTTCTTCATCTCGGGAAACAGCACAGGGGCCACCGCCGCCATGTCGGCGGCCTTGGAGCCGGAGATGCCCGAGACGAGGTACATCGCGCCGACGAGCACGTAGTGCAGGCCGCCGCGGACGTGGCCGAGCATGCTCGCCAGGAAGCCCACCATGGCCTTGGCCATGCCGGTCATCTCGATGAGCAGGCCGAGGAACACGAAGAGCGGCACCGCAAGCAGGATGAGGTGGCTCATCCCCTCGTCCATGCGCCCGACCACCACCATGGCGGGGGCCCGGGTGGTGAGCATCAGGTAGCCGAAGGTGGCGAGCCCGAACGCGAAGGCGATCGGCACGCCGGTGAAGACCAGCGCGCCGACGCCGATGACGAAGAAGATCAGCAGGTTCCAGTTGCCGAGCGTGCGCAGCAGCGGCTCGGCCAGTATCAGCGCCACGACGACGAGGGCGGTGACGGCGAGCGCCCCGACCGCATGGCGCCAGTCGGCGCACTCGATCAGTCGCAGCGCCGCCACGACCAGCATCAGGCCGAAGCCGACCGGCAGGGCCGCGGCCCGCCAGGCGTTGGTGATCTCGAGCGCCGGCGTCTGGACGAAGATCTCTTCCGCCGCGAACTCGTAGGCCGGATGCAGCAGCATCACCACGAAGGCGAGGCCGGCGGCGAGCGCCACCGCCTCCAGAAAGGCCTGGGTCTTCACCGAGGCCATGCTGACCAAAGCCGTCATCCGCATGTGCTCGGCGCGGCGGTAGGCCACCACCGAGCCCAGCATGGCGAGCCACAGGAACAGGATCGAGGCGAGCTCGTCCGACCACACGATGGGGGCGTGAAAGACGTAGCGGCTGACGACGCCGGCGAGCAGCACCACCACCTCGGCCACCACCAGGAGGGCGGCCGGGATCTCGATCAGCGGGCCGAGGGCTTTGTCGAGCGTGCGCGCCCAGGCGCGCTTGGCGGAGGCCGCCGGCAGGGCCGGCGTCTCCGTCGCGATATCGACATGCATCGTGTGCCTCCCTCAGGCCAGCTTGCCGGCGACCGCCTCGAGGTGCTCCCAGGCCGCGTCGCCGTACTTGGTCTTCCAGTCCTTGTAGAAGGTCGTGCGGCCGAGCGCATCGCGAAACTTCTGGCGGTCGACGTCGATGAAGGTGATCCCCTTGGATCCGAGGTCCTGGCGCAGGGAGGCGCTGAGCTTCACGATGTCGGCGCGCTGGTCGTCGGCCGAGCGGTCGAGCTCGCGGGAGACGAGGGTACGCAGGTCCTCCGGCAGGCGCTGCATCGCCTTCTTGTTGCCGAGGATCCAGTAGCCGTCCCAGACGTGGCCGGTCAGGCTGCAGCTCTTCTGCACCTCGTAGAGCCGGGTCGTCGCCGTGATGGCGAGGGGGTTCTCCTGGCCCTCGAAGATCTTGGTCTGCAACGCCGAGTACAGCTCGTTGAAGTTGAGCGGGGCGGCGCCGGCCTCGAGCGACTTGAACAGCGAGGTCAGCATCGGCGACGGCGGGACGCGGATCTTGAAGCCCTTGAGGTCCTCCGGCGTCCTGATCTCGCGGGTCGACGAGGTGATGTGGCGGAAGCCGTTGTCCCACACCTTCGAGACGGTCTGGATCGGCGTCTTGGCGATCTGCTCGCGGACGTAGGTCCCGAGCCCGCCATCCATCGCCTTCCAGACGTCGTCGTAGTCCTTGAAGGCGAAGCCGGTATTCGGCAGCGCCGCGGCGGCGACGAAGGTCGAGAGGATCGAGGTCGAGAGGTTGAAGAACTCGACGCTGCCGTTGCGCACCTGCGACAGCAGGTCGGTGTCGGAGCCGAGCTGGTTGGCCGGGAAGAGCTTGATGTCGAGCCGGCCGTTCGAAGCCTCGCGGATGCGGGTCAGCGCTTCCTGGGCGCGGACGTTGACCGGGTGGGTCGGGTCCTGGCCGGTGGCGAGCTTGTACTCGAACTCGGCGGCGCGCACCGGGCGGGTGAACACCGTGGCGAGGGGGACGGCGGCGGCGCCGGCGAGGAGGGTGCGGCGGGAGAGGGTGTGGCTCATCTGGTCGTTTCCTCGGGGATGGGGGGATGGGCCGGTTGGGCCGACCTCTGGACGTGATCGGTCTGTCCGCGGCGATGCCGCAGATTCAGGAAGAGGCGCGGGAACCCCTCTCCCACTCGGGAGAGGGGAGTGTGCTCGATCTATTTGCCGTTGAGCGCCCGGTACGAGCCGATGACCTGGCTATCGTCCTCGGCGCCCGCCCCACGGCCGGACGCCGCGAGGAAGAGCTGATGCGCCAAAGCCGCCAGCGGCAGCGCCGCCTTCTCGCTGCGCCCGGCCTCCAGCACGATGCCGAGATCCTTGACGAAGATGTCGACCGCGCTGGTGACCCGCGGGGTCTCCTCCAGCATCCGGGGCCCGCGGTCGCGCAGCATCCAGCTCGACGCGGACGAGCCCGAGACGATCTCCAGCGCCGTCGCGCCGTCGATCCCGACCTTGGCGGCGAGCGACAGGGCCTCGGCCGCCGCCGCGAGGTTGACCCCGCACAGCAGCTGGTTGACCGCCTTCATGGTGGCGCCCTGGCCGGGCTCGGGCCCGACATGGAACACCTTGTCGCCCATGGCCTCAAGTAGCGGGCGCACCCCGGATATCACCCCGGCGGGCGCCGCCGCCATGATGGTCAGCGTCCCGGCCTCGGCGCCGACGACCCCGCCGGAGACGGGAGCGTCGACGAAGGCCCGGCCGGTCGCGGTGACCCGCTTCGCCAGGGCCGCGACGGCGGCCGGCGGGCAGGTCGCCATCAGCACCACCGCGGCGCCGGCGGCGAGGCGCTCGAGCGCGCCCTCGCCGAACAGGATGGCCTCCGCCTGGTCGGCATTGACCACCATCAGCACCAGCGCCCCGGCACCGTCGGCGGCGGCCGCGATCGTCTCGGCGGGGGTGCCGCCGGATTGCGCGAAAGCGGCGCGTCCCTCGGCCCGCACGTCGAAGCCGCGGACGGGAAAGCCGTGGCGCACGAGGTTGCGGGCCATCGGCAGGCCCATCGAGCCGAGGCCGACGAAAGCGACGGGGCGCTCGGCGCTCACAGCCATTCGCGGATGCTCCGCACCATGGCGCTGGTCGAGATGCCGTAGCGGTCGTGGAGGGTCGGCAGAGCGCCGGCATCCAGGAACTCGTCCGGCAGGCCGACCTGGCGGAAGGCCTTCGGCACCGTGCCGGAGCGCATCAGGAGCCCCGCCACCGCCTCGCCGAGGCCCCCGACCACGGTGTGGTTCTCGGCCACGACTACCAGGCGCCCGCCCTTGCCGGCCTCGCGCAGGATGGTCTCTGTATCGAGCGGCTTGATCGTCGGGACGTGCAGGACCGAGACGTCGATCTTGTCGTCCTTCAGGGCGTCGGCCGCCTCGAGGGCCCGCATGGTCATCAGGCCGGTCGAGATGATCAGGACGTCGTTGCCGTCCCGGATCGTCTTGGCCTTGCCGAGTTCGAATTTGTAGCCGTACTCGTCGAGCACTAGGGGCACGTTGCCGCGCAGGAGCCGCATGTAGACCGGCCCCTTGTGATCGGCGATGGCCGGCACGGCCTGGGCGATCTCGTGCGCGTCGCAGGGGTCGAGGATCGTCATGTTGGGCAGGCCGCGGAAGATCGCGATGTCTTCCGTCGCCTGGTGGCTCGGGCCGTAGCCGGTGGTGAGGCCGGGCAGCGCGCAGACGATCTTGACGTCGAGGTTCTCCTCCGCGATCGCCATGCAGATGAAGTCGTAGGCACGGCGTGCCGCGAACACCGCGTAGGTGGTGGCGAAGGGCTGGAAGCCCTCGCGCGCCATGCCGGCGGCGGCGCTGATCAGGAGCTGCTCGGCCATGCCCATCTGGTAGAAGCGCTCGGGGTGCTTCTGGGCGAAGATGTGCAGGTCGGTGTACTTGCCGAGGTCGGCGGTGAGCCCGACGATCTCCGGCCGCTCCTCGGCGAGCTTGGCGAGCGCATGGCCGAACGGGGCCGGCGCGGTGCGCTGGTCGGGGCCGGCGAGCGAGGCGATCATCGCCGAGGTGGTGAGGCGTTCCCCCGTATTGGCCTCGGAGAGCCAGGCCGGGCGCGTGTACTTCGAGCGTTTCATGCGGGCCTCCCGGCATCCAGGATCTTCAGGGCGTCCTGCCATTCCTGTGGCTCCACCCGCAGGAAGTGGTTGCGCTCGCGCGCCTCCAGGAACGGGATGCCCTTCGCCATCTTGGTGTCGCAGATGATGATGCGGGGTTTTGGCTCCGCGCAGGCCTTAGCCGCGTCGAAGGCCCGGACGAGCGCGTCGATGTCGTTGCCGTCGACCCGCTGGACGTGCCAGCCGAAGGATTCGAAGCGCGACGCCGCCGGCTCGAAGCCGGTGACCTGCGAAGCCGGGCCGTCGGCCTGCTGGTTGTTGACGTCGACGATGGCGATCAGGTTGTCGAGCTTCCAGTGGCTCGCCGACCAGGCGCCCTCCCAGATCGAGCCCTCGCCGAGCTCGCCGTCGGAGATCAGGCAGTAGACGAACGAGTCCGACTTCTTGCGCTTCAGCCCGAGGCAGAAGCCGACCGCCAGCGCCAGGCCCTGGCCGAGCGAGCCGCCGGTGATCTCCATGCCGGGGGTGTAGGCGGCCATGCCGGACATCGGCAGGCGGCTGTCGTCGGCGCCGTAGCTCGTCAGCTCGTCCTCGGGAAGAATCCCGGCTTCGAGGAGGGCTGCGTAGAGCGCGATGGCGTAGTGGCCGATCGAGAGCAGGAAGCGGTCGCGCCCCTCCCATTCCGGATCGTCCGGCCGGTAGCGCATGGCGTGGAAGTACGACACCGCCAGCACGTCGGCGATGCCGAGCGCCTGGGCGATGTAGCCCTGGCCCTGGACCTCGCCCATCAGCAGGGCGTTGCGGCGGATGCGGTAGGCGCGCTCGGCCAGCGACGGGCCGTTCCGCCCGGGTTCTGTGGCTTTTGTTTCGATGGGGGGCATGATGGTCACCTTCAGTGGATCAGCATGCCGCCGTTCACGTCGATGACGGCGCCGGTGATGTAGGAGGAGAGGTCGGAGGCCAGGAACAGGCAGGCATTGGCAACGTCGTCGGCGACGCCGAGGCGGCCGAGCGGGATGCCCTTGGCGATCTCGACCTTCAGCTCGTCGGTGAGCTTGCCGCCGGTGATGTCGGTCTGGATCAGGCCCGGGGTGATGCTGTTGACCCGCACCGTGTCGGGCCCGAGCTCGCGCGCCATCGCCTTGCCGAGGCCCAGCACGCCGCCCTTGGCGGCGCTGTAATGCGGACCGCCGAAGATGCCGCCGCCGCGCTGCGCCGAGACCGACGACATGCAGACGATCGAGCCGGATTGCTGCTTGCGCATCTGCGGCACCACCGCCTGGCTCATGTAGAGCGTGCCGCGCAGGTTCACGTCGAGCACCGCGTCGTAGTTGCCGGGCTCGATGTCCATGAACTTCAGCGGCTGGGTGATGCCGGCATTGTTGATCAGCACGTCGATGCGGCCGAAGCGGGCGACTACCTCGTCGGCGGCGGCCTGGCATGCGGCCTTGTCGGTGACGTTGCAGGCGAGGCCGACGTGACCCTCGCCGAGCGAGCGCGCCGCTTCCTCGGCCTGGCCGGCATCGAGATCGAGGATCACCACCTTGGCGCCGTGGCTCGCGAAGAGCTTCGCGGTCGCGCGGCCGATGCCCCGCAGCGAAGCGGCGCCGGTGATCAGGCACACCTTGTCGGTCAGCAGCATGTCGTCCTCCCTCCAGGGCGGGCCGGTTGCGGCCCGCTGCACACGAGGGAGCGACGTCGGCGCCGGGGCTCATCCCCGCGTCGCCTTCCGTCCTCGACGGTGCCTCCCTCGTTTCGTTGCAGGCAGAGTGCCCGCCGGCAGGATCGGCGACAAACGCGGAAATTGCAGCCGGAGGTGAATTTGATTCACTTGACCTAAGGGTAGTGGGGTGGGCGCGGGGTGGGGCCGCGCCCTCACCATTCCGGTGCCGCCGTCCCGAGGCGGCCGGCGGGCCGGTCCCAGCGCATCGGCACGCCCGCCAGGACGATCGGAGGGCGCAGGCGCAGGGCCGGACCCCAGGCGGTCGGCTCGGGCGCGTCCATGCAATCGTCCGGCCCGAGGGGCGCGGGGGCGGGCTCCGGCGGGGCGGGCGGGGCGGCGAGCAGGAGGGCGGCGGTCCGGGCGAGCGCGGTGCGCGCCGCGCAGCCCCGGCCGGTGGCGAGGCGCCGGGCGAGGCCGTGCAGGACCGCCGCCGCCATGACGTAGCCGGTGGCGTGGTCGAGGGCCTGGACCGGCAGCGGCACCGGCCGGTCGGCGCCGCGCATCCCGGCCTCGGCGAGACCGCAGCTCATCTGCACCAGGCTGTCGAAGCCGCGCCGCTCCCGCCACGGGCCGGTCCAGCCATAGGCGTCGAGGCCAACGTCGACCAGCCCCGGCCGCAGGCGGGCCCGGGCCGCGGCGCCGAGCCCGAGGCGCGCCAGCGCGTCCGGCCGGTAGCCGTGGACCAGCACGTCGGCCCCGGCGAGCAGGGCCTCGAACCGGGCCCGGCCGGCCGGATCCTTGAGGTCGAGGCGGGCGCAGGCCTTGCCGAGCGTCGTCTCCGGCAGGACACCCGGCTCGTCCCAATCCGGCGGATCGAGGCGCAGGACCGTGGCGCCGTAGCCGGCGAGGACGCGGGTCGCGACCGGGCCGGCGAGCACGCGGGTCAGGTCGAGGACCCGCAGGCCGGCGAGCGGCCGCTCCGGGCGGGCGCCCGCGAGGCCGTCGGGCCCCGCCTCGCCGTCCTGCCAGTCGACCAGGGGCTCGCGCGCCACCGCCGCGCCCTGCGGGTGGGCGGCCCAGGCGGCGGCCGAACGCATCGCGGCGGCGCAGCCGCCCGCCGTCACGATGGCGGCTTCGAGGTCGTCCGCCCGCCAGCGCGCGACCGCCTCCGCCACCGCCGCCCGCTCCGGGGCGGCTCCCAGCACCGACAGGGCCGCGGCGCGGTGATGCGGGGCGTTGGTGTGGAGCTTGATCCAGCCGTCGGCGGCCCGGTAATCGCCGGCAACCGCGTCCCAGGCCGGCGGCAATTCCCACCCTTGCGGAATCAGCGAGCGGGCAAACCACGAGGCGGCGAGGCGCCGGTCGACCGTGACCGCCGGTCGGCTGCCGAAGCGGGCCGCGACCAGCTCCGCCAGGGCGAGCCCCGCCGCCGCGACCGAGGCCGCCGCGAGGTCGCTGACGGGACACACCGAGGGCAGGGCGCCCGCGCCGGTCACGACCACCGGCGGAGCGGCGCCGGCCCCGAGGGCGCGGCGGATCGCCGTCAGCAGCGCGTCGAAGGGTGGCGTCCCCGACGCGTTCGTGTCCGCGACATCGGTCATGGCTCCGTCCCCTTCGCCGAACATCCGGGTGACAGGAGCGCGCCGCGCAGGTCAGATCGTCAATCTTGATTCCTCTGATCAACCTGTGCCGTCGTGACCGCCTATCTCACCG
Source organism: Methylobacterium sp. ap11 (assembly GCF_900110515.1). NCBI lineage: Bacteria > Pseudomonadati > Pseudomonadota > Alphaproteobacteria > Hyphomicrobiales > Methylobacteriaceae > Methylobacterium > Methylobacterium sp. ap11. Next base: position 64,412 of record NZ_FOEB01000027.1, read on the forward strand.
CCGCGGACGCGGCCGCCCGTCTCGGGGTGAGCCGCCAGACCCTCTACGCCTATGTCAGCCGCGGCCTGATCGAGGCCCATCCGACGGACGACCCGCGGGTGCGGGCCTACGCCGCCGAGGCGATCGCCCGCCTCGCGGAGGCCCGCCGGCGGGGACGGCGCCCGCGGGACGTGGCCCGGGCCGCCCTCGACTGGGGCCTTCCGGTACTGGAGACCGCCGTGACGCTGATCCGGGACGGCCGGCTGTTCTATCGCGGCACGGACGCCGTGGTCCTGGCGGAGACCGCGACCCTGGAGGAGACGGCGGCGCGGCTGTGGGACCTGCCGCCCGGCCCGGCCTTCGGGCCGGACGGGCCCGGGGCGAGGCCGCAGGGAGGCGATCTCCTGGAAGCCTTCGCGGCGGCGACGTCGGACGCGCCGACCGCCCTGGCGCAGGAGGATCCGGCCGGCCTCGCCGCCGGGTGCGGCGCCCTGGTCCGGATCCTCGCCGCCTGCGTCACCGGGGCCGCGCCGGACGCCCGCCCCGTCCATCGGCATTGCGCCGCCGCCTGGGGCCTCGCGCCGGCCGCGGCCGAGGCCGTGCGGCAGGCCCTGGTGCTGTGTGCCGATCACGAGCTCAACGCCTCCGGCTTCACCGCCCGCTGCATCGCCTCGACGGGCGCGAGCGTGCGGGCGGCGGTGGTCGGCGGCCTCGCGGCGCTGAGCGGCGGCCGCCACGGCGGCGCCACCGACCGGGTGGAGGCGCTGTGGGACGGCCTCGATCCGGCCGATCCGGGCACCGCCCTGCGGCACTGGATCGCCGGGCACGGGGACCTGCCGGGCTTCGGCCATCCGCTCTATCCGGCCGGCGACCCGCGGGCGGCGGTCCTTCTCGCGCCGCTCCTCGCCGACGATCCCCACCTGCGCGCCGCCGTGGCGGCGGCCGAGGCGTCGACCGGGGCGCGGCCCTCCCTCGATTTCGCCCTCGTCGCCCTGCGCCGGCATCTTGGCCTGCCCCGGGGGAGCGCGTTCGGCCTGTTCGCCCTGGGCCGCTCGGCCGGCTGGATCGCCCAGGCGCTCGAGCAGCGTCGGGCCGGCGGGCTGATCCGGCCGCGGGCGGTCTATGTCGGGCCGGAGCCCTGACGGGCCTCGGATTGGTAGCGATCCCCGCCCGGGCCGCCCCGGCACAGGGCGCGCGCGCTCGTCACCGGTCGAGCCGATGCGCCACCACGGCGAGGCCCGCCACCGCGAGCGCCAGGACCGCGCCGATCAGCGGCAGGTGGGCGTAGGCGACCCCCGCCGTGATGGCGACGCCGCCGAGCCAGGCGCCGAGCGCGTTGCCGAGGTTGAAGGCGCCCTGGTTGACGGTCGAGGCGAGGTTGCGGGCGCCGTCGGCGGTGGTGAGTACCCGCATCTGCAGCGGCGCCACCAGGGCGAAGGCGAGGATGCCCCAGAGGCCGATCACGGCGGTCGCCGGCATCAGGGCGGCGCTCCCCGGCACCAGGGCCAGGATCGTCAGCAGGGCCAGCAGCACCACCGCGAGGGCGAGGCCGAGGCCGATCACCGAGGGCAGCATCCGCCAGTCGCCGAGGCGGCCCCCCAGGACGTTGCCGAGCGTCAGCCCGACGCCGAACAGCAGCAGCACGCCGGTGATCGCCGCGGGGCTGGCCCCCGCGGCGGCAGCCAGCATCGGCGCCACGTAGGTAAAGACGCTGAACAGGCTGGCGGAGGCGAGCACGCTCAAGAGCATCGCCAGCACCACCTGCGGGCGGCGCAGGACCCGCATCTCCGACAGGAGACTGCCGGATTCCCGCGGCAGGTGCCGGGGCAGCCAGGCGAGGAGGGCGGCGGCGGCCAGAAAGCCGATGCCGACCACGGCCCAGAACGTCGCCCGCCAGCCGAGGGCGTGGCCGAGCGCGGTACCGAAGGGCACGCCGAGCACGTTGGCGAGGGTGAGCCCGGTGAACATGACCGCGATGGCGCTGGCCTTGCGGTGCGGCGGCACCAGATCGGCGGCCACCACCGAGCCGAGGCCGAAGAAGGCGCCGTGGCAGAGCGCCGTGACGATGCGGGCGAGCATCAGCAGGCGGTAATCGGGGCTGAGCGCGCAGAGCGCGTTGCCGAGGATGAACAGGGCGACCAGCACCAGGAGCGCCCGGCGCCGGTCGAGGCGCCCGAGCAGAACCGCCACCACCGGCGAGCCGAAGGTGACGCTGAGCGCGTAACCGGTGACGAGCAGCCCCGCCGTCGGGATGTCGACGCCGAGATCGGCCGCCATCTCGGGCAGGAGCCCCATGATGACGAACTCGGTGGTGCCGATGCCGAAGGAGGCCGCCGCCAGCGCCAGGAGCGCCAGGGCCACGGACCGTCCGCCGGACGCGGCGCGGGCGGTGTCGTCGAGGGTGTGCTGCATCGCCGTCCTCATTGCTGCGTCGCAGCATAGGGCCGGCGCCGCCCCGGGTTCAGGCGGCCTCGCGCATGGCTGGCCTGCCCGGCACCAGGGGCGTCAGCGCAGGGCGGCCCGGGGACCGGCGGTGGCGGGCAGAGCGGCGAGCGCGTCGCGGACGATCGATTCGGTGAGGATCTGCGGCAGCACCGCGACGCCGCCCCGCCCGTCGTAGAGCAGGTAGAGCGGCACGCCCGAGCGGCCGTTGGCCTCGAGCACCCGGGTGATCTCCGGGTTCTGGTTGGTCCAGTCGCCCTTGAGCTGAGCCACGTCGCGGGCCTTGAAGGCCGCCTGGACGGCGTCGGCCCGCAGAGTGGCACGGTCGTTGACCTGGCAGGTGATGCACCAGGCCGCCGTCATGTTGACGAAGACCGGGCGGTGCGCGGCCAGCAGCCCGTCGAGCCGGGCCTGGCTGAACGGCTCGATTCCGTCGGCGGAGGCCATCGCCACCGGACCGGCGCGGTCCCGGTCGAGCACCGCCATCAGCCCGGCGAGGCCGAGGAGCGCGAGGATCGCCGCGACCCGGGCCGCGACCTGGGCCCCGCGCCGGCCGACATCGCCGGCCGCCCGGCCGCGCTCGATCGCCCAGGCGCCGAACCCGACGAGGACGAGGCCGGTGAGGCCGGCCATCAGCCCGGTCGGCCCGACCTGCTGGCTCAGCACCCAGACGAGCCAGGCCACCGTGAGGTAGAGCGGGAAGGCCAGTAACCCCTTCAGCGTCTCCATCCAGGCACCGGGCCGGGGCAGGCGGCGCAGAAGCGCCGGCCAGGCCGCCAGCAGGGCGAAGGGCAGGGCGAGGCCGAGGCCCAGCGCCGCGAAGACCGCGAGCGCCACGCCCGCTCCCTGCGTCAGGCCGTAGCCGACCGCCGCGCCCATGAACGGCGCGGTGCAGGGCGTGGCGACCACCGTCGCCAGCACGCCGGTGAAGAACGAACCCTCGAGCCCGGCGCGCCGGGTCAGCCCGTCGCCGAGGGCGGCGGCCCGGCCGCCGAGATGCCAGACCCCCGACAGGCTCAAGCCCATGGCGAGGAGCCCGTAGGCGAGGCCGGCCACCACCAGGGGAGATTGCAGCTGGAAGCCCCAGCCGATCTGCGCGCCGCCGGCCCTGAGCGCGATCAGCACCGAGGCGAGGCCCAGGAAGGTGGCGAGCACGCCCGCCGCGTAGGCGAGGCCGTGCAGCCGCACCCGGCCCGGGCTCTCGCCGGAATGGCGCACCAGGCTCAGGACCTTGATCGACAGGACCGGGAAGACGCAGGGCATCAGGTTGAGGAGGAGCCCGCCCAGGAAGGCGAGGAGGGCGGCCTGCCACAGGCCCTCGGCCTCTCCCATCCCGATCGCAGGCGCGGCCGGGGCGGGGGATGCCGGCGCGGCGGCGGCGGCCGGAGCCGGGGCGGGCGCCGCCTCGCCGAGCGCATAGGCGCGCCGGACCGGGCCGGAGGCGGTCTCCTCGGTCAGGGTCAGCACGCCGTCGGCACGCGGCGCCGGCGCGTCGGGGGCGGCCTGGCTGCTGCGCTGGAGCCGCAGGTGCAGGCCCGCCGCGTCGCTCGTCGCGGTTTGCGGGGCGGCATGCTCCAGGGCGGTCTCGGAATAGGGGAAGAACGCGACGTCGCGGGCCCGGAGGCCGGGCGCGTCGAGGGTCAGGACCGGGTTGGCGCCGCCCTCGCTCATCCGCACCGGCCAGGGCGCCGGCACCGGCAGCCGCTCGCGGCCTTGCGCGAACAGCGGGGCGGTGCGGGGATCGGGCCGCGGGCTGGTGCCGGCGGGCGCGACCGGCAGGGCGAGCGACAGGCTGGCCTCACCGGGCACGCATTCGCGCTCGCAGACGAGGTAGGAGACCTTGGCCCTGAGGCTCACCGGCCCCGGTCCGACGGCCTCGGGCACCGTCAGCGGCACCGTGAGCAGCACCTCGCCCTCGTAGCCGAAATTCATCAGGTCGCCGACCGGGATCCGCTCCGGCGCCGGCCATTCCACCGCACCGGCGGCAAATCCCGCCGGCAGGGTCCAGGCGATCTCCGGCGGCAGGCCGGAATCGCCCGGATTGCGCCAGTAGACGTGCCAGCCCGGCTTCATCGTCAGCCGCACCCCGGCGGTGAGGGGCGCGCCGGGCGCAACCGCGCCCTCCTGCGCCACTAGCTCGGCCCGGACGAGGTCGGCGTATTTCGAGCGTCCCGCGACCTGCGCCCCCGCGGGCCCGAGGGCGAGGCAGGACGCGAGAAGCGCGAGGAGGAGGGCGAGGCGACGGGCGGGCATGGTCTCCGGGTTACCCGGACTCCATGGCGCTGGCGAGGCCGGCGCGCATCGCGTTCGCGTGAAGCGTGCACCTCACGCAGCCGGCTCGCGCCAGGGGACCGGGTCGAGGGCGGCGGCGAGCGCGTCGAGGAAGCGGCGGGTGCGGGCGGCGCGGGCGCGGCGGCGGGCGCCGAGCAAGGCGAGCACGGGAGCCTCCGGCGCCGCGAAATCCGGCAGCAGCCGGACGAGGCGGCCCGCCCGCAGGTCGTCGGCGACGTCCCATTCCGAGCGCAGGATGACGCCCCGGCCGGCGAGCGCCCAGCCGCGCACCACCTCGCCGTCGTTGCTGGCCAGGCGCGGCTCGATCCGCACCCGCGCCTCGCGCCCGTCGCGGGTAAAGCGCCACAGGGTCACGTCCTCGTCGTTCTCGCGCAGCGCGATGCAGGCGTGGCCGCGCAGGTCGTCCGGGATTGCGGGCGCCGGGCGTGCCGCGAGGTAGGCGGGCGCCGCGCAGACGATCCGGGCGTTGGGGGCGAGCCGCCGGGCGATCAGCCCGGGGGCCGCCCCGGCGATCTCGCCGACATGCACCGCGAGGTCGAAGGTGCCCTCCGGCACGCCGCCGAGGCGGTCGGACAGGGTGAGGTCGATCGCGACCTCGGGATGCGCCGCCTGGAACGCCGCGGCGACCGGGGCGACGTGGCGGCGCCCGAAGCCCAGCGGCGCCACGACCCGCAGGTGGCCCACCACCTGCCCGCGCCGGGCGGCCAAAGCCTCGTCGAGCTCGCCGAGCGCATCGAGGATCGCGCGGCCGCGCTCGGCGAGCACCTCGCCCTCGTCGGTGAGCGCCAGATGGCGCCCGGCCCGGTCGACGAGATGCGTGCCGAGGCGCTCCTCGAGGGCGCGCAAGCGCTGCGTCACCGCCGGCGGCGACACGTCGAGGGCCCGCGACGCGGCGGCGAGGGAGGGCGCCTCGGCGATGGCGAGGAAGAAGCGGAGGTCGTCGGTCGCGAGCATTAACGTCAGACTTAATGTAGGAGGCACGCCGCGTTAATGGCGCACCCGGGCGCGGCGTGATTCTTTCGGGCGACGAGACGACACGGACACCGCCCGGACATCATGGCCGAACCGACCCCGCTCCACGCCCTCGAGACCCCCTGCCTGCTCCTCGACAAGGCGATCCTGCGCGCCAACGTCGCACGGATGCAGGTGCACCTGGGCGGGCTCGGGGTGAGCTTGAGGCCGCATCTCAAGACCGCCAAGTCCCTCGACGTCGCCCGCCTGGCGATGGCGTCGCCCGCCGGCCCCGCCATCGTCTCGACCCTGCGCGAGGCCGAGTATTTCGCGGCCGGCGGGGTGCGCGACATGATCTACGGGGTCGGCATCGCCCCGGCGAAGCTTCCTCGGGTCGCGGCGATCCGGGCCGGCGGCACCGACCTCGCGGTCATCCTCGACAGCCTCGGCCAGGCCGAGGCGGTGGCGGCCCATGCCCGCGCGAGCGGCGACGCGGTGCCGGTGCTGATCGAGGTCGATGCCGACGGCCACCGCTCGGGCGTCGCGCCGGGAGACCGCGACACCCTGGTGGCGATCGGCCGGGCGCTGACGGAGGGCGGCGCGACCCTGCGCGGCGTGCTGCTGCATGCCGGCGACAGCTATTCCCTGTCCGACCCCGACGCCCTGGCGGCGGCGGCCGAGGACGAGCGCGTCGCCGCGGTGACGGCAGCCGAGATCCTGCGGGCGGCGGGCCTGCCCTGCCCGGTGGTGAGCGTCGGCTCGACGCCGACGGCACAGTTCGCCCGCGACCTCACCGGAGTCACCGAGGTCCGGGCCGGCGTGTTCATGTTCGGCGACCTGTTTCAGGCAGGCGTCGGCGCGGTCGCGGTGGCGGACATCGCCGTCTCGGTGCTCGCCACCGTGATCGGCCACCAGCGGGCGAAGGGCTGGATCATCGTCGATGCCGGCTGGATGGCGCTCTCGCGCGACCGCGGCACGGCCCGCCAGGCGGTGGACCAGGGCTACGGCCTCGTCTGCGACCTCGCCGGACGGCCCTATCCCGACCTCATGGTGCGGGACGCCAACCAGGAGCACGGCATCGTCGCCGTGCGGCCGGGCGCGGAGGCCCGCCTGCCGGATCTTCCGATCGGCGCGCAGGTGCGCATCCTGCCCAACCACGCCTGCGCCACCGGCGCGCAGCACGACCGCTACCATGTCCTCGACGCGGACAACCGCGTCGCGGCCATCTGGCCCCGCATCAACGGCTGGTAGGAACCCCCATGACCGATCCGATCACCCGCCTCGCCACCCGCGACGCGGCGGCGCCCGCCGGGCACTACTCGCAAGGGGTGGCCTGGGGCGACCTCGTCTTCGTGTCGGGCCAGCTCGGCGCCCGGCCCGACGGCAGCCACACCGCCGACCAGCCCTTCGAGGTCCAGGCGCGCCAGGCGCTCGCGAGCCTCCTCGCGATCCTGGCCGAGGCGGGCAGCGGGCCGGAGCGCATCCTGCGGGTGACGGCCTACGTCGTCGGCGTGGCGCACTGGCCCGAATTCAACCGGATCTACGCCGAGGCGATGGGCGGGGCGAAGCCCGCTCGCACGGTGGTGCCGGTGCCGGAACTCCACCACGGCTACCTGGTCGAGGTCGAGGCGATCGCCGTGCGGGGCGCGTGAGGCGAGTGAGGCGCCTGCGGCCTCACTCCGCCTCCTCGGGCTCGGGCCCGCGGGTCGGGTCGAGGCCCTTGGCGTCCTGCTCCCTGGCCTTCTCCTTGTCGGTCAGGTTCGGCTTCCGCTCCGGGCCCTTGAGCGCCACGGTCTGGCCGGTGCGGGCGGCCTCGTAGATCGCCTCCATCAGGATCTGGTCCTGCAGGCCCTCCTCGCCCGGGGTGCGGGGGGTGCGGTTCTCCAGGATGCAGGTCGCCATGTGGTCGATCTCGAGGGCGAACTGGTTCTTCGCCCCGAGCACCCGCTCGTCCCGGGCCTCGGCCTTGCCCTCGCGGTGGCTGACGAACAGGCGCTGGCCTCGATACGCGAAGGCGTTCTGGAGATCGATCGCGCCGCCCTCGGCCTGGACCTTCAGCGAGCGGGTCTCGTGGGCACCGTAGCTGGTCGAGCAGAGCGCCAGCGCGCCGGAGGGGAAGCGCAGGGTGAAGGCGACCGTCTCCTCGACCTCGCGGTAGAGCGCGTCGTCGGGCGAGTGGATCTGCGCCTGGACCGCAACCGGCTCCTCGCCCATCAGCGCCCGCACGCCGTTGAGGCAGTAGAGCCCGATATCCGGCAGCGACCCGCCGCCGGCCAGCGCCTTCTTCAGGCGCCACTGCTCGGGCAGGCTCATGGTCTGGGTGTTGGTTGCCTCGATCAGCCGGACCTTGCCGTACTTGGCGCTGCGCACGAGGCGCACGACCTCGCGGTTGTAGGGCTCGTACTGGCAGCGATAGGCGATCATCAGCTTCACCTTCGCGGCCGCGCAGGCCTCGATCATCGCCCGCGCCTCGCCCGAGGAGACCGCCATCGGCTTCTCGCACAGGACGTGCTTGCCGGCGCCCGCCGCGGCGAGCACCTGGTCGCGGTGGAGCGCGTTCGGGGTGACGATGTAGACCGCCTTCACCTCCGGGTTGCGGGCGAGCGCGTCCCAGCCGTCGTAGCCGTGGACCGCCTCCGGCTTGATACCGTACTGCGCCGCCACCGCCTTGGCCTTGTCGGGCGAGCCCGACATCAGCGCGACGGGCTTGGCCTTGCGGCACTCGCCGAAGGCCGGAAGGATCTCCTCGAGCGACAGCCGTCCGAGGCCCACGATCGCGAAGCCGACCCGCTCGGCCGGCGGCAGCGGCGCCGCAGGGGGCGGGGCCGGACGGTCGGAGGGGCCGCGCCAGTTCGGGAAGCTCACCCGGCCGTTCTCGACCTTGCCGGTATCGACCGGCCGCTCGGGCCCGGGCAGGCCCTGACCCGACGCACCTTGGGCCGACGCCGTCCCGAGGCCGACCAGGGTGGCGCCCCCGGCCATCATCAGGCTGCGGCGCGAGAGGGCGGTGACATCGTCCGGCATCGGGCAGGCATCCGTGGGGAAAGGGAGCCTGCGCAACGTGCCGGGGGTGGCGGGGTTCCGGGCCGCCTGGGAGGCGGCCCCGCGCGGAACACGCGTACCCCGACGCAAGAAAGCCGACCCGCGAGGGCCGGCCTTCTCGACGATCCGCTACGGCGGAAGACTCACTCGCCCGCCATCATCTCCGGCGAGAAGTGGCCGCACCAATCCTGGGACGAGACCACCGGCCAGAGGCCGTGGCCCTGCGGCTCGGGCTGGCTCACCGGCGGGTTGAAGCGGCACAAGCCTTCCTCGCCCTGGGGGGCGCCGGCATTGAGCTTGTGGTCGTCGAAGTAGCGGCAGCTGCGGCAGTTCGCGGACGGGTTCGTCGCCATGCGGCATCTCCTTGTGGATTAGAAACGCTCCAATCAACGGGATAACGGCGGGCCGGGTGGCGGGTTCCAGGCTTTCCGGATGCGGCTTTCGACCACGGGGATCGCCTGCCTTCCGCCTTGAACGAAACAGGAACGAGGGCCAGGTTGCAAGAATGGACGACGCCCTGAAGAAGAAGCTCACCATCCTCGCCGACGCGGCGAAGTACGATGCCTCCTGCGCCTCGTCGGGGGCGCCGAAGCGCAAGGCCGAGGCCGGCGGGCTCGGCTCGACCACCGGGGCGGGCATCTGCCACGCCTACACGCCGGACGGACGCTGCGTCTCGCTGCTCAAGATCCTGCTCACCAACTATTGCCTGTTCGACTGCGCCTACTGCGTCAACCGGCGCTCCTCGAACGTCCGGCGCGCCAAGTTCTCGGTCGACGAGGTGGTGACGCTGACGGTCGAGTTCTACAAGCGCAACTACATCGAGGGGCTGTTCCTCTCCTCCGGCATCATCCGCTCGCCCGATCACACGATGGAGCAGCTGATCCGGGTGGCCAAGACCCTGCGCCAGCGCCACGGCTTCCGCGGCTACATCCACCTGAAGACCATCCCCGAGGCGAGCCCGTGGCTGATCGAGCAGGCCGGGCTCTACGCCGACCGTCTGTCGATCAACCTCGAACTGCCGACCGAGGCGAGCCTGGAGCGGCTGGCGCCCGAGAAGGACGGCGCCGCGATCCAGACCGCGATGGGCCAGATGGGCGAGCGCATCCTGCAGGCCAAGGAGGAGAAGCGCCGCTTCGCCCCCGCCGGGCAATCGACCCAGGTGATCGTCGGCGCCGATGCCAGCACCGACGAATCGCTGATCCGCACCAGCGCCCGGCTCTACGACCATTACGGGCTGAAGCGGATCTACTACTCGGCCTTCAGCCCGATCCCCGACGCCGCCTCGATCCTGCCGAGCAAGTCGCCGCCGCTCCAGCGCGAGCACCGGCTCTACCAGGCCGACTGGCTGATGCGGTACTACGAGTTCTCGCCCGACGACGTGGCGGGGGCGACCGAATCCGGGATGCTCGCCCTCGACGTCGACCCCAAGCTCGCCTGGGCGTTGCGCAACCGCGACCGCTTCCCCGTCGACGTGAACAAGGCCGACCGGGAGATGCTGCTGCGGGTGCCGGGGCTCGGCGTCCGGGCGGTGGACAAGATCGTGGCGGCGCGCCGCCACGCGACACTGCGGCTCGACGACGTGGCCCGCCTGACCTCCGGCCTCAAGCGCGCCCGGCCGTTCCTCGTCGCCGCCGACTACGCGCCGACCCGGCTCACCGACCGGCTCGACCTGCGCGCCCGCCTCGCCGAGCCGCCGCGCCAGCTGAGCCTGTTCTGATGCCGGCTCACACTGTTCAAGCGCGCACGATCCGGCTCGCCCCCGGCGCCGATCTCGACGGGTTCCGGGGGGCGATCCGGCGGCTCGTCCCGGCCGGCATCCCGCCCGAGACCGTGACCTGGGTCGAGGGCGAGGCGCCGTCGCTGTTTCCCGACGAGGTCCCGTCCGACGCGACGGGCCCTGCGCTCGCCCTGCCGCGGGCGGTGGCCGGCCTCGTCGCCTCGGTCGTCATGCACCGCGACCCCGAGCGCTACGGCCTGCTCCACCGGCTGATCCGGCGCGTCGCCGACGGCGAGCGCCACCTCGCCGAGGTGGCGAGCGACCCGCTGGTCCACCGCCTGCACCTGATGCGCAAGGCGGTGGGGCGCGACCTGCACAAGATGCACGCCTTCCTGCGCTTCCGCCGCGCCGGGGCGGAGCAGGGGACCATGCCCGAGGGCGGGCGCGAGCGCTTCATGGCGTGGTTCGAGCCCGACCACCACATCCTGGCGGAGGCCGCGCCGTTCTTCTCCGCCCGCTTCCCGTCCTTCGACTGGTCGATCCTGACCCCCGACGGCTCGGCGCATTGGGACGGCACCGCCCTGCGCTTCGGGCCCGCCGGCCGGCGCGAGGACGTGCCGGAGCAGGACGCCTTCGAGGCCGGCTGGACCGACTATTATTCCAGCACCTTCAACCCCGCCCGCACCAACCTTGCGGCGATGCGGGCCGAGATGCCGAAGAAGTACTGGCACAACATGCCCGAGACGGCGGCGATCCCGGGGCTGGTGCGCGAGGCCGGACGGCGGGTCGGCGAGATGATCGCGCGGGCGCCCGAAGCCCCGGTCAAGCGCGTGCCCGCCCGTGCGCTCGCCGCCATGGCGGCGCAGGAGCCCGATTCGCTGGTGGCGCTGAACGCGGTCATCCGCGCCTCCGAGCCGCTGGTGCCGGGCGCGACCCAGGCCGTCCTCGGCGAGGGGCCGATCGGGGCGGGGATCGCCTTCGTGGGCGAGCAGCCGGGCGACCAGGAGGACCTGCAGGGCCGGCCCTTCGTCGGTCCGGCCGGCCAACTCCTGGCGGGCGCCCTGCGGGAGGCGGGGATCGACCGCGACCGGGCCTACCTGACCAATGCGGTCAAGCATTTCAAGTTCGAGGCGCGGGGCAAGCGGCGCATCCACCAGAAGCCCACCGCCGGCGAGGTCGCGCATTACCGCTGGTGGCTGGAGCGCGAGCTCGCCTTCGTCGGCCCGCGCCTCGTGGTGGCGCTCGGGGCCACCGCGGTGCTGGCGCTCACCGGCCGGCAGGTGCCGATCACCCGGGCCCGCGGGCCGGCGACGTTCGAGGGCAAGCCCTATGGCGGCCTCGTCACCGTCCACCCGTCCTACCTCCTGCGCCTGCCCGACGCGGCGCGGCCAGAGGCCTATGCGGACTTCGTGGCGGACCTGCGCCAAGCCGCGGCCCTCGTGGCGGAGCCGGCGTGACGGACCGGCGACTGGCATCTTACCCTGGGGAAACGCTGCGCTGCGGCAACCAAGCCCGGGCTGCCGAGTTTGTTGCCAGACCGAATCGGGAATCGAGGACCATGAAGACGATCGTGTCCGCCCTCGCGGCGGGATTGTGCCTGGCGGGCGCCGCGTCGCCCGCCTTCGCCAAGGGTGGCGCCAAGGCGGACCGCTTCGACGGCAACTGGAGCGTCGAGGTCATCACCGAGAGCGGCGCCTGCGACCGCGCCTACCGCTACGGCGTGATCATCCAGAACGGCCAGGCGCGCTACGCCGGCGGCGGCGACTTCACGGTGTCGGGCCGGGTACAGCCGAGCGGCGGCGTGCGGGCGACGATCAGCCGGGGCGACGCGGCCGCGCAGGTGGTCGGCCGGCTCACCGCCGACGGCGGCGGCAACGGCACCTGGACCACCTCCGGCTCCACCGCCTGCAAGGGCCGCTGGAACGCCGAACGCCGCGGCTGAGAGCAAGCGCCGCGGCCGAGAATGATGCCGCGGCGGCCGGCGAGAGGCTGATCCGCGACGGGCGGGCCTACGATCCACCGTAGGTCTGCGCCTCCTCCGGGAAGCGCCCCGCCTGGACGTCCTCCGCGTAGGCGCGCACCGCCGCCTCGACATGGCCGCGCAGCGCGCCGAACCGCTTCACGAATTTCGGGGTGCGGTCGGACAGGCCGAGCATGTCCTCCAGCACGAGGATCTGGCCGTCGCAGGACGGCGAGGCGCCGATGCCGATGGTCGGCGCCGCGACCTCCGGGGCCTGCGCGATGGCGCGGGCCACCGGCTCGACGATGCCCTCGAGCACGATCGCGCAGGCGCCGGCCTCGCTGATCGCCCGGGCATCCTCCAGGAGCAGGCGCTCCGCATCCGGCGCCTTCCCCTGCACCCGAAAACCCCCCATCGTGTTGATCGCCTGTGGGGTGAGGCCGACATGGCCCATCACCGGGATGCCGCGCCGGGTCAGGAACGCCACCGTCTCGGCGAGATGCGCGCCGCCCTCGAGCTTCACCGCCCCGGCCCCGGTCTCCTTGAGGACGCGCGCCGCGCTGGCAAAGGCCTGCTCGCGGCTCGCCTCGTAGGAGCCGAACGGCATGTCGACGACGACGAGGGCATGGGCGGTGCCCCGCACCACCGCCTGCCCGTGCAGGATCATCATCTCCAGGGTCACCGGCAGGGTCGAGTCGAGCCCGTGCGCCACCATGCCGAGCGAATCGCCGACCAGCACGAAGTCGCAATGGGGATCGACGATGCCGGCCATCTGCGCCGAGGCGGCGGTGAGGGCGACGATCCTGCGCCCCTCGGCCTTGCGCCGGGCAAGGTCCGGGGCGGTCAGGCGGCGGGACTGCACGACCTGCGACATGGCATGGCCTCCTCGGGTTGCGGCACGCCCCGCGGGCGCCCGGGTGACACAGTCATAGAAGGCCTCGGCCTCCGGGGCAGCCCGGGCGGAGGGAGGAGGGCCGACGCCGCCCCCGGGGCCGGACGGATCCGGCGGCACGGCGAAGGAGATGAGCGCCGCCGCGATCCCGGCCTCTGCTCGGCTAAGCTTCGTGCCGAAAGCACACAGCCCGAAAAAATCGCCGCGGCGATGGAACCTGCCGCAGATCCGCCCTTGATCGGCGCGAGGCTCGCCGGGTTACAGTCGATCGATTCGACGCGAAGGCCTGATGATGAGAGCTCTGCTGTACGGCGCAATCTGCACTCTCGCGACGGTCGAGCTGGCCGTGGCAGCCCACGCGGCCGCCCCGGCGACCCGCGCCGAGCATCGGCGCGCGGTGCTCGCCCCCCTCGAACAGGCGGCGACCGACTGCTTCGCCGAGACCATCGGCAACAACCCGGCGGCGCTCGCCCATGCCCGGGCCGGGCGCTGGTACGAGGCGGCCGGGGTGATCGGCTTCCTGTGCCGGCCCGAGGTCGACGCGATGACCAAGGCCCGCGACCAACTCGAGGGCCGCGGCGCCGGCGGGCGATACTTCACCGGCCCCTATACCCGCCACCTCGGCGAGCAGCTCGCCCGCCGCCTCGAGCCGCTGCTGACCACCAAGACCTTCGCCAATGCCGAGCCGCGGGCCGACAGCGAGGCGCCCGGCACGGTAGGCACGGCCGGGGAGCCCTGAGGCTCCCCGCGCCGCCCTGCGTCGTCGCGCCGACCTTGCCTTGCGGTGGGGAAGGGATCCACACTCGCGGATCCCGAGAGGCACCCGTCGTGCCTCGTCGGCACCGCCGGTGCCGAGGGCGACGATCGAGGAGACCGCATGAGTGACGCCAGCGCGCCGGCCGCCGCGACCCCCATGGACGACGGCATCGTCGCCGCCGCGGAGGCCTGTCTCGACGGCGTCGGACGCGCCCGCGCGGCGATCCACGAGGTCATCTTCGGGCAGGAGGCCGTGGTCGACCTGGCGCTGGTCACCGTGCTGGCGGGCGGTCACGGGCTCCTCGTCGGCCTGCCGGGCCTGGCCAAGACCAAGCTCGTCGAGACGCTCGGCACCGTGCTGGGGCTCGATGCGCGCCGGGTGCAGTTCACCCCCGACCTGATGCCCTCCGACATCCTCGGCAGCGAGATCCTCGACGAGGACCAGGACCGGCACCGCTCGTTCCGCTTCGTGCGCGGGCCGATCTTCACCCAGCTGCTGATGGCCGACGAGATCAACCGGGCGAGCCCGCGCACCCAGTCGGCGCTGCTGCAGGCGATGCAGGAGCGCTTCGTCTCGGTGGCCGGCGCCCGCCACGACCTGCCGCGGCCGTTCCACGTTCTCGCGACCCAGAACCCGATCGAGCAGGAGGGTACCTACCCGCTGCCCGAGGCCCAGCTCGACCGCTTCCTCCTCGAGATCGACGTCGGCTATCCCGACCGCGCCGCCGAGCGCCGCATCCTGATCGAGACCACCGGTGCCGAGGAGCGCGCGCCGCAGGCGGTGATGGACACCGAGTCCCTGCTCTCGGCCCAGCGCCTGGTGCGGCGCCTGCCGGTCGGCGAGGCCGTCGTCGACGCGATCCTCGACCTCGTGCGCGCCGCCCGCCCCGTCGGGGGCGACGCGGCGATCGCCGACAAGCTGCTCTGGGGGCCGGGCCCCCGCGCCAGCCAGGCCCTGATGCTGGCGGTGCGCGCCCGCGCGCTGATCGAGGGCCGGGTCGCGCCCTCGGTCGACGACGTGGCGGCGCTCGCCGAGCCGGTGCTCAAGCACCGCATGGCGCTCAGCTTCGCGGCGCGCGCCGACGGCGAGACGATCCCCGGCCTGATCGGCCGCCTCGTCGGGCGGCTCTGACCCGGTGGCCCCGACGCGCGTCCTCGACGCGGGTGCCCGCGCCCCCGGCCGGCGCGAGACCGAGACAGCCCTCTCCCTCGCCGAGCGGATGCCGCGCCTGATCCTCGAATCCCGCCGGGTCGCCGCGACCCTGTCGCATGGCCTGCACGGCCGGCGCAGGGCCGGGCCGGGCGAGAGCTTCTGGCAGTTCCGCCCCTTCGTCGCCGGGGAGGCGGCGAGCCGGGTCGACTGGCGCCGCTCGGGCCGGGACGACCGGCTCTACGTCCGCGAGCGCGAATGGGAGGCGGCCCACACCGTCTGGCTCTGGGTCGACCGCTCGGCCTCGATGGGATTCGGCTCCGACCTCGCCCAGGCGCCCAAGATCGAGCGCGCCCTCGTCCTGGCGCTGGCGCTCGGCGACACCTTCGTGGAGGCCGGCGAACGGGTCGGGCTGCTCGGCCTGTCGCGGCCGCTCGCCGCCCGCACCATCGTCGAGCGGATGGCCGAGACGTTGTCGGCCGACCTGTCGGGCCTCGACGAGGACCTGCCGCCCCGCGCGCCCGTCGGCCGCTTCGACGAGGTGGTGCTGATCGGCGACTTCCTGTCACCGCCCGACGAGGTGCGGGCCTCGGTTGCCGCCATCGCGGCCGCCGGCAGCCGCGGGCATCTCGTGATGGTGGTCGATCCGGTCGAGGAGACGTTTCCGTTCTCCGGCCAGGCCGAATTGCACGATCTTGAGGCCGGCCTGTCGCTGCGGGTCGGCGACGCCGCCGCCTGGGGCGAGGCCTATCGCCGGCGGATCCGCGCCCACCGCGACGCCTTGGGCGAGATCGTCCGGGCCCAGGGCTGGACGCTGACCCTGCACCGCACCGACCGGCCGGCGAGCGAGGCGGCCTTGCGCCTCGTCACCCTGGTCGCCGCCGCCCGCGGCGCGGGCTGAGGAGCGCCCTCGATGTTCGGACTGCCCCTCGGCTTCGCCGCCCCGGCCGCCCTCGCGGCCCTCATCGCGCTTCCGGCGCTGTGGTACCTGCTGCGGGTGACGCCGCCGCGGCCGCGGCGGATCGATTTCCCGCCGCTGCGCATCCTCGCCGACCTGCTGCCCGAGCGCGAGACGCCGGCCCGCACCCCGCCCTGGCTGCTGGCGCTCCGGCTGCTCGCGGCCGCCTGCCTGATCCTGGCGGTGTCGGGGCCGGTCTGGAACCCGACCCCGCAGGCCGCGGGCGACGGACGCGCTCCCCTCGTCCTCGTCCTCGACAACGGATTTTCCGCCGCCCAGGACTGGCGCGACCGCCTCCGCGTCGCCACCGCCGAGGTCGAGGCGGCGTCCCGCGCCGGGCGACCGGTGGCGCTCCTGCCCACCGCCTCCGGCCCGACGGGGATCGAGGCCACCGGCCCCGGGCCGGCCCTGGAGCGCCTGCGGGCGATCGCGCCGCTGCCGCACCTCGCCGACCGTGCCGCGCACCTGCCGGCGCTCACCGCCTTCCTCGACAAGGCGCCGGGCAGCACGGTGGTGTGGATCCATGACGGCGTGGCCGGGCCGGACGGCGACGCCTTCCCGAAGGGCCTCGCGGCGGTGGCCGGCCGCGACCGCGCCGAGATCACCGTGCTCAAGGCCGAGCGGCCGCCGGCGCTGGCGCTCGCCGGCCCCGATTCGTCGGGCGGGCAGATCGGCGTGAGCGTGGTGCGGGCCGCCGCCAACGGGCGCGATG
The DNA here is from genome assembly GCF_900110515.1 of Methylobacterium sp. ap11. Lineage (NCBI taxonomy): Bacteria > Pseudomonadati > Pseudomonadota > Alphaproteobacteria > Hyphomicrobiales > Methylobacteriaceae > Methylobacterium > Methylobacterium sp. ap11. The sequence goes on from NZ_FOEB01000027.1 coordinate 81,263, forward strand.
CCGGCACGGTCCGGGCCCTCGACGCCAAGGGCCTGCCGCTCGCCGAGACGAATTATTCCTTCGCGGCCGGGGCCGACGCGGCGCCGGTCCGCTTCGACCTGCCGGTGGAGCTGCGCAACGCCATCGCGCGGTTCGAGATCGCCGGCGAGCACTCGGCCGGCGCCGTGGTCCTGGCCGACGAGCGGGGCCGCCGCCGCCGGGTCGGGCTCGTCTTCGGTGGCACGGCCGACCAGGCCCAGCCGCTGCTCTCGCCGACCTACTACCTGTCGCGGGCGCTCACCCCCTTCGCCGACGTGCTGGAGCCCAGGGGCGGGCGCGGCGTCGCCGAATCGATCGGCCAGATGCTCGATTCCCAGGTCTCGGTGCTGGTGCTGGCCGATGTCGGCGCCCTCGACCCCGCGACCCTGGAGCGGGTCTCGGCCTTCGTCGACAAGGGCGGGCTGCTCCTGCGCTTCGCCGGGCCGCGGCTCGCCGCCGGTAGCGACGACCTCGTGCCGGTGCGCCTGCGCCGGGGCGGTCGCAACCTCGGCGGCACCCTGTCGTGGGACAGCCCCCGCACGCTCGCGCCCTTCGCCCCCGAGAGTCCCTTCGCCGGCCTGACGCCGCCGGCCGATATCGGCGTGCGCCGCCAGATCCTCGCCGAACCGGACGGCGAGCTCGCCCGGCGCACTTGGGCCGCCCTGCAGGACGGCACCCCGATCGTCACCGCGGCGAAGCGCCGGGAGGGCATGGTGGTCCTGGTCCACGTCACCGCCGACACGACCTGGTCGAACCTGCCGCTGTCGGGCCTGTTCGTCACCATGCTGCGCCGGGTCGTGGCGCTCGCCGGCACCACCCCGCCGACGGCCGACGCCGCGCCCGGCGCCGCGCCGCCGGTGCTCGCCCCGCGCCTCACTCTCGACGGCTTCGGGGCGCTGAAATCCCCGCCTGCCACCGCCCGGGCGGTACCGGCCACCTGGACCGAGCGGGCGACCCCCGAGCACCCGCCGGGCTATTACGGCCCGGTCGACGGCGGGCTCGCCGTCAACGCGCTGACCGCCGAGGACCGCCTGAAGACGCTCGATCTCGCCGCGCTCGCCGCGCTCGCCGGCGCGCGCTTCGGCGGCCTAGAGGAGGCCCGCACCCGCGACCTGCGCGGGCCGTTCTTCCTCGCGGCCCTGCTGCTGCTGGCCCTCGACACCCTGGCGAGCCTGTGGCTCGGCGGCTTCCTCGGCCGCCTGTCGGCGCGCCTGCGGCGGCGTCCGGCGGCGGCCGCCCTCGTGCTCGGCCTCCTGGTGCTCGGCGCCGCGCCTGAGACCGCGCGCGCCGCCGAGCCCGCCGCCAACCGGCCGAACGGCATCGAATCGGCGCTGGTCACCCGCATCGCCTACGTGATCACCGGCGACGCCACGGTCGACGAGACCAGCCGGGCGGGCCTCGCCGGACTGACCCAGATGCTGGCGAGCCGCACCGCCCTCGAACCCGGCGAGCCCGCCGGGATCGACCCGGCCAAGGACGAGCTCGCCTTCTATCCCCTGATCTACTGGCCGATCGTGCCGAGCCGGCCGCCGCCGAGCGAGGCGACGATTCGGCGGATCGACGCCTTCATGAAGAACGGCGGCACGGTGATCTTCGACACCCGCGACGCCATGACCGCCCGCCCGGGCGGCCCGCCGACGCCCGAGGCCCTCGCCCTCCAGCGGATGCTGGCGACGCTGGAAGTGCCGGAGCTGGAGCCGGTGCCCCGCGATCACGTGCTGACCAAGGCGTTCTACCTCGTCGACGCGTTCCCGGGCCGCTACGCCACCGGCCAGACCTGGGTCGAGGCCCTGCCGCCGGCGAGCGAGGGCGGCGAGCGCCGCCCGGCCCGGGCCGGCGACGGCGTCTCGCCGATCGTCATCACGGGCAACGACCTCGCCTCCGCCTGGGCGGTCGGCCGGCGCGGGGAAGCGCTCTACCCCCTCGTCGGCGGCGATCCGCGCCAACGCGAGATGGCGTTCCGCGGCGGCGTCAACCTCGTGATGTACGCGCTCACCGGCAACTACAAGGCCGACCAGGTCCACGTTCCGGCTTTGCTGGAGCGGCTGGGGCAGTAAAAATGAATTGATCGCAAGGTTGGACGAGAATGACGCGGGATCCCCTCTCCCGTGTGGGAGAGGGGATCCCGCGTTTTTCTGCGAAATTGCCGAAATCTCGGCACGTATCTTCCTGAGGGAGCACACGGCATGGCCCGAGAACCGAGGCAGTTCGCGAGGGCCCTTCGGCAACAGGCGACCTCTGCCGAAGATCGCCTCTGGACTGTTCTGCGTGGCCGCCGCTTCCATGGTCTCAAGTTCAAGCGCCAAGTACCTCTCCTTCTCTACACGGTCGACTTCCTTTCCCCCGAGCGGAGGCTGGTCGTCGAACTCGACGGCCGCCAGCACGAATGGCACCGCGATTACGATGCCAAGCGGACGGAGGAGATCGAGCGTCTGGGCTTCTGCGTGCTGCGCATCGCGAACGAGGAAGTGCTGTCGGATCTCGATGCAGCCCTGAAACGGATCACGGAAGCGGCATTCCCGGGGGGCGAGGGGATCCCGGATGCGCAAGCCGTCCCCTATGACCTTCACGACATGCGGCCGCCTCAAAGGCGAGCCCGCGCAGAGACAATCATATGCTGAGCCTCAGCCTCGCCCCGCTCGTCCCCGTCCCGGTCCTCTGGGCCCTGGGCGGGCTCGCCGCGCTCCTGGCCGTCGTGGCGTTCCTCGCCCGCGGGCCGGTGGCGCTGCTGCGGGTCCTCGTCCTCGCGCTGGTGCTGCTGGCGCTGGCCAACCCCTCGCTGGTCCAGGAGGAGCGCGAGCCGGTCAAGGACATCGTCGCCGTGGTGGTCGACCGCTCGGGCTCGCAGGGCCTCGGCGACCGGCCGGCGATGACCGACAGGGTCAAGGCCGAGCTGCAGCGGCGCCTGGGCACCCTGACCGAGATCGAGCCGCGCTTCGTCGAGGTGCCGGAGGCCGGCGGCGACGAGGGCACGCGGCTGTTCACGGCGCTCTCGAGCGCGCTCGCCGACGTGCCCCCCGATCGCCTCGCCGGCGTGGTGATGCTGACCGACGGCGTCGTCCACGACATCCCGGCGAGCCTCGCCGCCGCGAGCTTCAAGGCGCCGCTCCACGTGCTGGTCACCGGCCGGCCCGACGAGCGCGACCGGCAGATCCGCCTGATCGAGGCGCCGCGCTTCGGCATCGTCGGGCGCGACCAGACCATCCGGGCGGAGGTGATGGAGCGCGGCGGCACCGGCTCGGCCGTCGTGACCGTCCGCCGCGACGGCGAGGAGGTGGTGCGCCAGTCGGTCCGCACCGGCCAGCCGTTCAACCTGACGCTCCGGGTCGAGCATGGCGGGCCCAACGTCGTCGAGATCGAGGCCGAGGCGCTGCCGGGCGAACTGACCACCGCCAACAACCGCGCGGTGCTGCCGATCGAGGGCATCCGCGAGAAGCTCCGGGTGCTGCTGGTCTCCGGCGAGCCCCACGCCGGCGAGCGGACCTGGCGCAACCTGCTCAAGTCCGACGCCAACGTCGACCTCGTCCACTTCACCATCCTACGCCCACCCGAGAAGCAGGACGGCACGCCGATCTCCGAACTGTCGCTGATCGCCTTCCCGACCCGCGAGCTGTTTCAGCAGAAGATCAAGGATTTCGACCTCATCGTGTTCGACCGCTACGCCAACCAGAGCGTGCTGCCGTCGAGCTACTTCGACAACATCGTGCGCTACGTGCGCGAGGGCGGGGCGCTCCTGATCGCGGCGGGCCCCGAATTCGCCTCGGCGGCGAGCCTCGCCCGCACGCGGCTCGCCGCGATCCTGCCGGGCGAGCCGAACGGGCGCGTGGTCGAGCGGCCCTACAAGGCGGCGCTGACGAACAGCGGCCAGCGCCACCCGGTGACCCGCGACCTGCCGGGCTCCGAGGCCTCGCCCCCGGCCTGGGGCGACTGGCTGCGGCTCATCGGCGCCGAGGTCCGCCCCGGCGTGACCCCGATCCTGGCCGGCGCCGATTCGCTGCCGCTCCTCGCCCTGTCGCGCGAGGAGAAGGGGCGGGTGGCGCTCCTCCTCTCCGACCATGCCTGGCTCTGGGCCCGGGGCTACGAGGGCGGCGGGCCGCATCTCGACCTGCTGCGCCGCCTCGGCCACTGGCTGATGAAGGAGCCGGCGCTCGAGGAGGAGGCCCTGCGCGCCGCCACCACAGGCCACGGCCGCGAGGTCCGGGTCGAGCGCCAGACCATGGGCGACACCGCAGAGCCCGTCACCGTGACGGCGCCGAGCGGCAAGGCCCGCACCCTGACGCTGAACCCCGACAAGCCGGGCCTGTTCGCCGCCGCCTTCGAGGCCGAGGAACTGGGGCTGCACACCCTGCGCTCCGGCACCCTCGTCGCCTTCGTCAGCGTCGGGCCGGCCAATCCGCGCGAGCTGGTCGACGTGTTCAGCGACACCGAGCGCCTGCGCCCGCTCGCCGAGGCCACCGGCGGTTCGGTGCGGCGGCTCGCCGAGGCCGGCGGCGGGATCGCGATTCCGCGCCTGCAGCTCGCGCGGTCCGGGCGGCTGTCGGGCTCCGACTGGATCGGCTTTCGCCCGAGCGACAGCGCGGTGGTGCGCGGCGTCTCGGTCTACCCGCTGGGCCTCGGCCTCGCGGCGCTCGCGGCCCTCGCGGCGGCGGTGCTGGCGATGTGGCTGGCGGAGGGGCGGCGCGGACGGGCGTAAACCCGGATCGCGCCGACGCGGCAGGAGCTTGGCGGCGTGCGTTCAAGCCGGACGCCGCCAGGCGGCCACCTGACGCGAGCCGGCAGGAAACGCCGGCAAGGGCCGACGGCGACGAGGGAAAATGGCCGCGTCGCCGGTCAGCCCGGCTCGCCCCAGGCTCCGGTCGCGGTGGCGGCCATCGCCGTCTCCGGCGTCAGCCAGGTCCAGTCCGTCCCGGCCTGGTGGCGGAACCACGTCACCTGCCGCTTGGCGTAGCGGCGCGTGTCGGCCTGGCCGCGCGCCACCGCCTCGTCGTAGGACAGAGTCCCGCGCAAATGGGCGATCAGCCCTGGCACCCCGTGGGCGCGCATCACCGGCAGCATCGGGTCGAGGCCGCGATCGGCCAGCGCCTCGACCTCGGCGAGGGCGCCCGCCGCCATCATGGCGAGGAAGCGGGCGTCGATCCGCGCCCGCAGCACCTCCCGGTCCGGGGTGAGGAAGAGCTTCAGGCACGGCAGGCCGGTGAGGGGGCCCGGCCGGCGCGCGGCCTGGAAGGCGGCGATCGGCCGGCCCGTGGCGGTGAGCACCTCGAGCGCGCGCAGCACCCGCAGGCGGTCGTTGGGGTCGAGCCGGGCGGCGCCCTCGGGATCGCGGGCGGCGAGGGCGGCGTGCAGCTCGGGCGTCTCGCACCCCTCCGCCTCGGCCCGCACCGCGGCGCGGACCGCGTCCGGCACCGGCGGGATCTCCGACAGGCCCTCGGTCATCCCCATGAAGTAGAGCCCGGTGCCGCCGACGACGATCGGCAGGCGGCCCGCGTCTCGCGCCTCCGCCAGCGCCGCGCCGGCCGCGGCGAGGTAATGCCCGACGGAAAAATTCACCGCGCCGTCGACGCTGCCGTAGAGACGGTGGGGCGCCTGCGCCGCCTCGTCCGGGGCGGGGCGGGCGGTCAGGAGGCGGAGGTCGCGGTAGACCTGCATCGAATCGGCGTTGATCACCACGCCGCCGTGCCGGCGGGCCAGCGCCAGCGCCAGCGCCGACTTGCCCGAGGCGGTCGGCCCTGCGATGAGGATCGCCCGAACCCGCCCGTCCATGCCTGCTCCTTTCACGCGCGCGGCCGGGACGCGCCGCCTGAGACGAGCCCCGAGATCCCCGATGACCCTGGTCGCCACCCTGATAGCAAACCCGGAGCGCCCCGCCATCACCGACGCGGTGCTGGCCGAGGCACGGGCGCTGCTGGCGACCGAGCATCAACCGCGGATCCTGCACGGCGAGGTCGCGGCCGAGATCCTGGTCGAGGGCGCGCCCGCCTCCGCCGCGGGCCTCGCCGAGCGCCTGCGCACCGCGCTCGCCGGCGAGCCGATCGACGTCGCCGTGCAGGCGGTGACGCCCCACCGGCGCAAGCGGCTCTTCCTCGCCGACATGGATTCCACCATGATCGGCCAGGAATGCATCGACGAGCTCGCCGACGAGGTCGGCCTCAAGGAGCACGTTGCGGCGATCACCGAGCGGGCGATGCGCGGCGAGATCGCCTTCGAGCCGGCGCTCCGCGAGCGGGTCGCCCTGCTCAAGGGCCTGCCGCTCGCGGCGGTCGAGGCGGTGATCGCGCAGCGCATCACCCTGATGCCGGGCGGGCTCACGCTGGTACGCACCCTCAAGGCCCACGGCGCCTACACGGCCCTGGTCTCGGGCGGCTTCACCCTGTTCACCGGGCCGGTGGCGGCGCGGATCGGGTTCGACGAGCACCGCTCCAACCGCCTCGTGACCGAGGGCGACACCCTCGCCGGCGCCGTCGCGGAGCCGATCGTCGGGCGCGAGGCCAAGCGCGACGCGCTCGTAGAGCTGCGCACCCGCCTCGGCCTCGACCCGGCCGAGACCCTGGCGGTCGGCGACGGCGCCAACGACCTCGCGATGCTGGAGGAGGCGGGCCTCGGCGTCGCGTTTCGGGCCAAGCCCGCGGTCGCCGCCGCGGCCCATGCCCGCATCGATCACGGCGACCTCACCGGGCTCCTCTACCTGCAGGGCTTCGCGGCGGCCGAGTTCGTCGGGTAGAGCGCGTCACGATCGCGTTGCAATCGCGAAGCTCTCTAGGTTTTTGATTTTGCCGCATTTTCGTCGACGAACCGGCATCCGCTTCGTCGGAAAATGCTCTAGCGTGAGTTCGCCGGGTCGCTTGCCTCGCAGCCCCGCATCGTGACACGAGACCGGATGTCGACCGGACTGATCCTGCATCCCGACGGCTGCCAGCGCTGCTGGTGGCCGGGTACCGACCCGCTCTACGTCGCCTACCACGACACCGAGTGGGGCGTGCCCGAGCACGACGACCGCGCCCTCTACGAGAAGCTGATCCTCGACGGGTTCCAGGCCGGGCTGTCCTGGATCACCATCCTGCGCCGGCGCGAGGGCTTTCGCCGCGCCTTCGCGGGCTTCGAGCCCGAGGCGATCGCAGGCTTCGGGCCCGAGCGGGTCGAGGCGCTGATGCAGGATACCGGCATCATCCGCAACCGCGCCAAGATCGAGGCGACGATCCGCGGTGCGCGGGCCTACCTCGCCATCCAGGAGCGCGGCCCCGGCTTCTCGGCCTTCCTGTGGGACTTCGTCGACGGGCGCCCGCTCCAGACCACGGCCGAGACCCGCGCCGAGATCCCGACCGAGACCGAGATCTCGCGAAAGATGTCGAAGGCGCTGAAGGCCGAAGGGTTCGGCTTCTGCGGCCCGACCATCGTGTACGCGTTCATGCAGGCCGTCGGCATGCTCAACGACCACCTCGTCGGCTGCTGCCGCCACGCGCCGTGCGCCGCCCTGCCGGGCCCCGGCGGCCTCGGAGCGGCGCCGTGAGCGCCCCGGCCCGGGCGTGGCAGCGGATGTTGTCGGGGCGGCGCCTCGACCTCCTCGATCCCTCGCCCCTCGACGTCGAGATCGCCGACATCGCCCACGGCCTCGCCCGCGTCGCGCGCTGGAACGGCCAGACCGCGGGCCCGCACGTCTTCTCGGTGGCGCAGCACTCGCTGCTGGTCGAGGCGATCGGCGGCGCCCTCGAGCCCGGCCTCGGAGCCGCCGAGCGCCTGGAGCTGCTGCTCCACGACGCGCCCGAATACGTGATCGGCGACATCATCTCGCCGTTCAAGGCGGCGATCGGCCATTCCTACAAGGCGGTGGAGACCCGGTTGCTCGCGGCGATCCGCCTGCGCTTCGGGCTCACCCCGTCGCCGAATGCGGCGATGCAGCGCCTGAGCAAGCGCGCCGACCGCCTGAGCGCCTACCTGGAGGCGACGCGGCTCGCCGGCTTCTCGCAGGTCGAGGCCGTGCGGGTCTTCGGCAAGCCCGACCGCGTCGACGCCGATCTCGCTGCCCTGCTGGATCCCTGGCCGACCGCCGAGGCGCAAGGCGCCTTCCTGGCCCGCTTCCACGCTTTGTCCGATACCCTGGCCGGTACCTCGGCCGATGCCCTGCAGAACGGCTCCGTTTCCTGAGACGAAGGACCTGTCGCCACCATGCCGACCCTGCACGTCTGCCCCCTGTCCCGCCTGCCCGAGACCGTGGACGCGACGGGCGCGCGCCACGTGGTGACGCTGATCAACGTCGGCACGCCGGTGGTCCGGCCGCCCGCGATCGCGGAAGCCGACCACCTGTTCGTCGGGGTCAGCGACATCACCGACGCCCTCGACGGCCACGTCCTGCCCGACGAGGCGCATGTGCGCCGGCTCCTCGACTTCGTGCGCGCCTGGGACCGGGCCCAGCCCCTGGTGATACACTGCTACGCCGGCATCAGCCGCTCGACCGCCGCCGCCTTCATCGCCACCTGCGCCCTGCGGCCGGACCGCGACGAGGCCGAGATCGCCCGCGAGCTGCGCCTCGCCTCGCCCTCGGCGACGCCGAACCGGCGCCTTGTCGCGGTGGCGGACGCGATGCTCGGCCGCGGCGGGCGCATGGTGGCGGCCATCGCGGCGATCGGCCGCGGCGCGGACGCCTTCGAAGGCGAGCCGTTCAGCGTCACCATCGAGTGATTCCACTGTGGCCGAAAGGCAGCCCTGGCGCGCAAACGGGCATCGGCACTCCTGCGTCGCCGGGGAAGGGTTGTTTCACGTCACCTCACTCGCCATAACCCGATGCTCATCATGGGAGCATCGTCACGCATGTCCGCAGCCCGGTCCGATGCCAGCCGCGCGGCAGCCTCCGCACCCGCCGGCTCGACCGGAACCGCGGATCTGCCGTTCGAGAAGGCCCTCGAGGAACTCGAGGGCATCGTTCAGCGCCTGGAACAGGGCAACGTCCCGCTCGACGAATCCGTCGCGATCTACGAGCGGGGCGAGGCCCTGAAGCGCCATTGCGAGACGCTGCTGCAGCGGGCCGAGGCGCGCATCCAGCGCATCACCCTCGGGGCGGACGGACGTGCCGCCGGGACGGCGCCGCTCGATGTCGCCTGATCGCTCCCATTCCTCCCGCGCCGTGACTCGGCGGCGGGTTTCCTCCTTCCGGACGTGAGGATGGCTCCGGTGTCACCGCTCAACCTTCCCCTCCTCGACCGCGTCCGCATTCCCGCGGATCTGCGCCAGCTGCCCGAGAGCGACCTCGCCCAGCTCGCCGCGGAACTGCGCGCCGAGACCATCGACGCCGTCTCGGTCACCGGCGGCCATCTCGGCGCCGGCCTCGGCGTCATCGAGCTCACCGTCGCCCTGCACTACGTCTTCAACACCCCCGACGACCGCATCATCTGGGACGTCGGGCACCAGGCCTACCCCCACAAGATCCTCACAGGACGCCGCGACCGCATCCGCACCCTGCGCCAGGCCGGCGGCCTCTCGGGCTTCACCAAGCGCTCCGAGAGCCCCTACGACCCCTTCGGCGCCGCGCATTCCTCGACCTCGATCTCCGCGGGCTTGGGCATGGCGATCGGCCGCGACCTCGC
>NZ_FOEB01000015.1:0-82869 GCF_900110515.1 Methylobacterium sp. ap11
CGGCCCGCTCGGTCTTCGAATCGAGCAGCCCGATGATCCGGTCGGAATCGCGCACCGAGGAGACCTCGGGGTTGGTCACCACCACGGCGATGTCGGCGTGGCGCATGGCCAGCGTGGCGCCGCGCTCGATGCCGGCGGGGCTGTCGCAGATCACCCAGTCGAACTTTTCGCGCAGCTCGCCGATGACGCGGGCGACGCCCTCGTCGGTGAGCGCGTCCTTGTCGCGGGTCTGGGAGGCGGGCAGCAGCGAGAGGGTGTCGAGGCGCTTGTCGCGGATGAGGGCCTGGGGGAGCTTGGCGTCGCCCTGGACGACGTTGATGAGGTCGTAGACGACCCGGCGCTCGGCGCCCATGATGAGGTCGAGGTTGCGCAGGCCGACGTCGAAGTCGACCACGCAGACGTTCTGGCCGGTCTGGGCGAGAGCGGCGCCGAGCGCCGCCGTCGTGGTGGTCTTGCCCACCCCGCCCTTGCCGGACGTCACCACTATGATCTTGGACATCGAGAATGCTCCCCCCGAGCTTTCGGGATGGGGCGGCGCCCCGGTCCGGGTCGCACGCTCACGGGGTTGTTCGGGTGTCGCCGGGCGGGTCGGGGCGATCGATCGCCCGCGCATGGCCCGTCCGGCCGTCCTGTCTCAGTCGAGGGCGGCCATGCGGAGGGTCTCGCCCTCCAGCCAGACCTGGACCGCCTTCTTGCGCAGCTTCGGATCGGTGGTGTCGGCGGTGCGGAAGAGACCGTCGATGCCGATCAGCTCGGGCTCGAACTTGCGGCAGCAGATGCGGGCCCGGGGATTGCCCCCGGCCCCGGCGATGGCGCGGCCGCGCAGCGCCCCGTAGATGTGGATCGAGCCGCCCGCCAGGATCTCGGCGCCGGAGGCGACCGAGCCCATGACGGTGACGTCGCCCTCGGGGTGATAGACCGACTGGCCGGAGCGCAGCGGCGTCTCGAGGACGAGGGAGTTCGGCTTGCGCGGCTCCGGCGGCTTGACGGGCTCGGGCTCCTTGGGGAGCTCGGGCTCCTTGGCGGGCTCGGGCGGCGCCATCTCGGCCGGGCGGCCGCCGCTCAGGAGCGGGGGCAGCGCCGGGCCGAGCCAGGCCGGCTCGGCCTTCTCGACGCCCATGATGCGGATGCCGCGCTGCTTGAGCTCGTCGACGAGGCCGGCGATGTCGGGCGTTCCCGCCGCGGCATCCTTGTCGTCCTCGGCGGGCTCGGCCGCCTCGGGTCCGGCCGGATCCCCGCGGAGGGAATCCTTGGCGAGGCCCGAGACGTCCAGGATCACGGCGCGCTCGGAGAAGAGCGTCGGCGAGCGCTGCACCAGGGCATCCAGGTGCGAGAACCAGTCGCCGAGCGGCGTCTCCGGCGCGAGCACGAGCGCCCGGAACGAGCGGCCGCGCAGCGGGAGGGAGGGGCGTGTGAGGCTGATGCTGGTCACGGCGGTTGACGAGTTGTTACCGACCACCATGAAGCGCGCAGCGTGGTTACCGGATCGTTAATGACGCGGAAGGGGCCGCGGTTTCGTTCAGGGATCGGCCCGGACGACACGGTCGCGGCCCTGCGCCGCGCGCTCATCCGAAACAACGAAGGGCCCGCGCGGACGCGGACCCTCCTGGCACCCTCGCGGCTCCCGGACGGATCGGGCCTCAGCCCAGGAAGTCGCCGCATTTCGGCGGCGGCTCGGTGCCCCAGGGCATCAGCGGCACCGTCGAGGTCGAGTTCTTGGGCGAGCCCTGCACCACCTTGTCCGAGTAGACCATGTAGATCAGCGTGTTGCGCTTGGCGTCGCAGCCGCGCACGATCTGCATGCTCTTGAAGATCAGCGAGCGGCGCTCGCTGAACACGACCTCGCCCTGCTTGATCTTGCCCTTGAACTTGACCGGGCCGACCTGGCGGCAGGACAGCGAGATGTCGGACACCTCCTCGGCGAGGCCGAGCGTGCCCTTGATGCCGCCCTTCTCCGGCTGGGTGTAGTGGCAGGCGACGCCGTCCACGTCCGGGTCGTCGATGCCGTAGACGACGAGCTTGTCGTTCGGCGTCAGCGGCCGCCAGACCGTCGACTTGTCGAAGATCCGGTCCGGTTCCTGCGCCTGCGCCGCGTTCTGCGCCGCCCCGAGGCACGCCCCGAGGGCGAGCGCCGCCACAACAGCCTTCCGACCGCGAGCCCTGAGACCCCGCCGCCACACCATCGCGTCAACCTTTCAGTGAAGAACCTTAACGCATGTAGGGAGGCTGTCGCCCGGCGGCCAGGGAGGCTAGAACGGTGGCGTCCCGTCCTGCCACGCTTGGGCGTCGACGTCAGGCCTCACCGCCGGCGTTGCCGCTCGGCGCCGTGCGCCTGCGGGACGGCCTTCGTCTCGTCCGCCCCCCGGCGGGCGGATCGTCCCCGCATACCGGCCGGTCCCCGCACACCATGCCGCTGCTTCGCTTCACGGCCCGGCTCCTCGCCGGGATCCTCGCCACGCTGTCCGTGTGCCAGGCCGCCCTGGCCGAGCCCAGCGCGGCGGCCTGCCAGCGCTTCCGCGCCGAGCTCGCCGGCCTCCAGCGCGAATCGAACCGCGGCCAGGTCGAGGAGATCCAGCAGCTCGTCGCCTACCGGCAGTCGATCGGGTGCGAGGGCGGGCGCTTCCTGTTCTTCGACATGCGGCCGCCGCAATGCGCCCAGGTCGAGCAGCGCATCCGCGCCCTCAACGCCGGCTACGGCGCCGGCGCGCGCGAGGTCTCGAATGCCCGGCGCGAGCAGCTCATCGCCGCCGTGAAGGAATCCTGCACCGGCCTGCCGACCCCGGCGGCCTTGCAATCGAAGCCGGCCGACGGCTTCGGGCGCGGCGGCTCGCAGGTGATCTGCGTGCGGATGTGCGACGGCGCCTACTTCCCGATGCCGAACCTGCCCGACGGGCGGGAGGGCGCCGACGAGATGTGCCAGGCGCTCTGCCCCGGGGCCGAGGCCGCCGCCTACTCGATGCCGCCCTCCGACAACGGCCTGACCCAGGCCGCCGCGGTCCAGACCAAGCGCGCCTACTCGGCCCTGCCGAACGCCTTCAAGTTCCAGAAGGCCTTCGTGCCGAACTGCTCGTGCAAGGGCACGCAGAGCTGGGCCCAGGCCCTGGTGAAGGCCGAGAGCATGCTGGTGCGCCACAAGGGCGACATCTTCGTCACCCCGGCCCAGGCCGAGGCGATGTCGCGGCCGAAGGTGCGCCTGACCCTGGTCGGCCGTGCCGACCGGGCCGCCGCCGCCCTGGCGGCCACCGCCGCGACCCGGGTCGAGGAGACGGTCGAGGCCGTCGACGCCGCCCGCCCGGCCGGCCCGGAGGAGCGCCCCGCCGTGCGGATCATCGCCCCGAACCTGATCCCGGTGCCGATGACCGCCAAGGCGGAGGGCCCGCAGGCGGCCGCCACCGTGGCGACCCCGGGCGCCGCGCCGGTCGCGACCCCCTAAGAGGCTATGCCAGTAGGCCATAATGCCAAGCTTCCCCGCCAGGAGACGAAGCGCGGCAGTAGGTCCAAGTGGGATAGCCTCTAAGCAGACTTGCGTTGGCAGGCCAACGCTTCGCCCGCTTGGATCCTTGTCTTGTCGCAGATTTTCGGCGCCGAACCGGTCACCATTTCGGCGCAATCTGCTTAGGATCGCCGCCCGGGCCGGCTGACCGAGGGGAACCGAGCGAGGGAACCAACTCGCCGTCAAGGTGTTCGAAGGGACCGACGACGGACGAGAGGTTTTTCCTGATGCGCCCTGCCCGCGCGCTGCTGCTGACCGGCACGATCCTGCCGGCGCTGCTGCTTCAGCCCCTTCTCGCGAGCCAGGTGGCGGCGCGGGGCGACGACGTGATCCGGCTGGCCCAGGGCGGGCCGGGAGAGCGGGGCGGACCCGGCGGCGGTCCGGGCGGCCCTGGTGGTCCCGGCGAGCGTGGACCCGGCGGCCCGGGCGGCGAGCGCGGGGGCCCGCGCCCGGAGCGGGGTCCGGCGGAGCGGCCGGAGCCGCGCGAGCGACCCGAGCCGAGACAGGAGCGGCCGGAACCCCGACAGGAGCGCCCCGAGCCGCGGCAGGAGCGCCCGGCGCCCCGCCCCGAGCCCCGCGAGCGGCCCGAGCCCCGGCAAGAACGCCCCGAGCCCCGGCAGGAGCGGCCCGAGCCCCGGCAAGAGCGGCCCGAGCGGCAGGAGCCGCGCGAGCGCCCGACGCCACCCCGCGAACGTCCCGAACCCCAGCAGCGCGAGCGGCCGGAGCCGCAGGAGCGCGGCCCGCAGGGCCGCCCGGAACGCCCGGATCGGCCCGACCGTCAGGAGAGGCCCGATCGGCCGGACCGCCCCGACCGGCAGGAGCGTCCCGATCGGCCGGATCGGCCCGATCAGCGCCCCGACCGCCAGGAGCCGCGCGGCCCGCGCGGCGACGAGCCCGGCCGGCCGCCGGCTCCTGCGCAGGATCGCGGCCCCGCAGGCCGTCCCGATCCGCGCGACCGTCCGGCGCCCGACGGCCGGCCGGACCGCCGCGACGAGCGTCCCGACGACCGCCGCGGCCCCGATGCTCCGGGCCAGCGCGGCCCGGGCCAGCCGCCCGCGCCCGGTCAGCCCCCGGCCCCCGGCCGCGCGGCTCCGCCGCCCGGTGCACCGCAGCCGGGCGAGCCCGGTCGCGGACCCGGCCGGCCGGACGCGCCCGGCGCCGGCCCGAACGACGCGCCGCTGCCGCCCAACCAGCGGCCCGGCGTGCCCGGCCGTCCCTTCGTACCCGGCGGGCCCGGTGGGCCCGACGGCCGCGACGAGCGCGGCTTCGACCGGCGCGATCCCCGCGACCAGGACCGCCGCAACGGTGATCCGCGCGACTTCGACCGGCGCAACGGCGATCCGCGCGACTTCGATCGCCGCGACCCCGATCGCCGCGACGGCGACCGGCGGGGCGTCGACGACCGCGGCGACCTGCCCGGCGGCTATCGCCGCGACGCGCCGGACTACGTCCCGGGCGGCTTCCGCCGCGGCGACATCGACGTGCGCAGCTACGACGACGTCCGGCGGGCCCGGCGCGAGTACAACGAGGGCGGCCGCCTGATCATCCGCGAGCCCGGCCGGGTCATCGTGCGCGACGACGACCGCTACTTCCTGCGCCACGACGAGACCGAGCGGTTCCGCCTGCTCGACCGCGACGCCCGCATCGAGCGCCGCGGCCGCGACACGGTGACGATCATCGACCGCCCCGGCGGCTACCAGGTCTTCACCGTGGTGGACGACGACGGCCGCCTGCTGCGGCGCTACCGCCGCGGGCCGGACGGGCGCGAGGTGGTGCTGATCGACAACTCCTACGCGGGCCCGCCGCGGTCGATCGAGCAGGACGTGGTGGTGCTGCCGCCGCCCGACATCCGCATCCCCCGCGACCGCTACGTGGTCGAGGCGGACCGGGCCGACGAGGGCGCGATCTACGAGGCGCTGACCGCCCCGCCGGTGGCCCCGATCGAGCGGCGCTACACCCTGGACCAGGTGCGCTCCAGCCCGACCCTGCGCGCCCGGATGCGCAGCGTCGACATCGACACGATCACCTTCGACACCGGCTCGTGGCAGGTGACGCCGGACCAGGCCCGGCGCCTTGCCACCATCGCGGCGGCGATCAACCAGGCGATCCAGAACAACCCGCAGGAGGTCTTCCTCATCGAGGGCTACACCGACGCGGTCGGCAACGACGTCGACAACCTCTCGCTCTCCGACCGGCGCGCCCAGTCGGTGGCCGAGGTGCTGACCCGCGACTTCAAGGTGCCGCCCGAGAACCTGACCACCCAAGGCTACGGCGAGCAGTACCTGAAGGTGAACACGCAGAGCGCCTCGCGGGAGAACCGCCGGGTCACCGTGCGGCGCATCACCCCGCTGATCCAGCAGCAGGGTCAGCCGGCCCAGCAGCAGCAATAGCGCCGGCAGCAGCCGCACACGAGAGACGCGGGCCGCCCCTCACCGGGGCGGCCCGTTTCCGTTTCGACGATACGCGAACCGCGCGGATCGACGATGCGTTGGCCTAACAGGGCGCACCGCCTAGATTGATGGGGGCAGGCCGCGACCCGCCGCGCGAGACGGCGGAAGCGGGCCTTCGCAGGAGGAGACACCCATGACCGTCCATGCACGCCGGCTCGGCCGGTGGGGCGGCGCCCTCGCGGGCGCGCTCGTCGCCACGGCCGTCGCGGCCCAGGCGCCGCCACCCCTGGAAGTGCCGGCCAAGAGCGTGCCGGTGCCGGCCGACGTCAGCCCGCAGATGGCGAAGATCGTCGGCGCGCCCCTGCGCAGCAACTGGAACATCCAGCCCAGGACCGGCGAGGAGTGGAAGCCGGTGGCCGAGGCCGGGGCGGCCGCCCTGCGCAAGCTCGTGCCCGGCATGCTCGAGCGGCTGAAGGTCGGAATCGAGCCGACCACCATCGACGGGGTGCGGGCCTACATCGTCACCCCGAAGGACATCGCGCCGGAGAACCGCGACCGGGTCCTCGTCCACGTCCATGGCGGCTGCTACGTGCTCAATCCCGGCGAGGCCGGGCTGCCCGAGGCGATCTTCATGGCCGGGTTCGGCCGCTTCAAGGTGATCTCGGTCGATTACCGCATGCCGCCCGAGGCGACCTATCCGGCCGCCCACGACGACGCGATGACCGTCTGGAAGGCGGTCACCCGCACGACCGACCCGAAGAAGACCGCGATCTTCGGCACCTCGGCCGGCGGCGCGCTGACCCTGGCGATGGTCCTGCGCGCCAAGCAGGAGGGGCTGCCGCTCCCCGCCGCGATCGCGCCCGGCACGCCGATGTCGGACACGACCAAGGTCGGCGACAGCTTCGTCACCAACGCGATGCTCGACAACGTGCTGGTCTCGCCCGACGGCTTCTGCGACGCCGGCGCCAAGGTCTACGCCAACGGCCACGACCTCAAGGACCCGATGCTGTCGCCGGTCTACGGCGACATGCACGGCTTCCCGCCGACGATCCTGACGACCGGCACCCGCGACCTGCTGCTGTCGAACACCGTGCGGGTCCACCGCAAGCTGCGCGAGGCCGGGGTCGAGGCCTTCCTGCAGGTCGGCGAGGGCCAGTCGCACGCCCACTACATCCGCGACGACACCGCGCCGGAGACGAAGGCGGTGTTCGAGGAGATCGCCCGGTTCTTCGACCGGCACCTCGCGCGCTGAGCCGGATCGGGGCGAAGCCCCGGCCGGGACAGGGAAGGGCGCGGAACATGCCCTCTCCCCGCGCGCGGCTCCAGTCCACCCAGGTCTTGTCGGGTGTGGGCGACGACGGCACCGGCGAGGGTCGCGGCGAAGCGGTCCCGGTCGCGGGCCATGATCGTGGGGCCAGGTGGCTTGCCGCAGCTTTTCGCGGGCGAGCGGTGCGCGGAAAAAAATCCCGCTGCGCCTGCTCCGTCCCGAGTCGGGCTGGCATACCGGCATGGAGCACGGGCCCGCCCGTGCTCCATTGGGACGTGCGCCTCGGGGGCGCGGAGCCTCAATCGTCCCGGTAGACCCGCTCGCGCCGCTCGTGGCGCTCCTGGGCCTCGAGCGACAGCGTCGCGATCGGGCGGGCTTCCAGGCGCTTGAGCGAGATCGGCTCGCCGGTCTCCTCGCAGTAACCGTAGGAGCCGTCCTCGATGCGCGAGAGCGCGGCATCGATCTTGGCGATCAGCTTGCGCTGCCGGTCGCGGGCGCGCAACTCGATCGCCCGATCGGTCTCGGACGAGGCGCGATCGGTCAGGTCGGGATGATTCTCGTTCTCGCTCTGCAACGCCACCAGGGTGTCCTGCGCCTCGCGCAGAATGTCTTGCTTCCACCCCTGAAGCTTGCGGCGAAAATACTCCCGCTGACGCTCGTTCATGAAGGGCTCGGCGTCATTGGGGGCATAGCCCTCCTCGATCACGATCTTCGCCATCGCGCCCCTCGGATAACCGATGTTGTCAAGACCGCGGCCGATGTGATGGCCGTGGCCCACTTGGCGCTGCCCTATAATAGAGGCCGCACGCCACCACAATGTCTGAACCTCGGCACGCAAGGAGCGGACCAGGGGACGGCGCCCCCCTGCGGCAAACGTGTCACGGTCGCGGGGCTTCTGCGCCCTCCCCCCGGGGTCCCGAAAGGGCGGCGGCGATGTCGGCCTCGAGGCGGCGGGCGAGCGGCTGGCGGTAGTGGGTGGCATCGAAGAACAGCGCGGGGTCGTGCGTCTCGGGCCGGTCGCCGGACCAGTCGACCACCCGGCCCCGCGGCGCCACCGCCGCCGCCAGCGCCGCCCGGCAGGCGGCGGAGGCCGCCGCCCGGGGCGTGCCCGCCCGGTCCTGCGCCGGGGCGTGGACCGGCGGGAAGACCACGACGAGCCGGGTCGCGGGATCGAGGCCCCGCGCCAGGGCGCGCAGGCGCTCGGCGGCCGGAAAGGCGGGTCCGCCCGAGTTCGGATCGGGGTCGTCGGGCGCGCGCCGGGTGCGGAACCCCTCCCAGCCCGGCCCGTCGGGGGCGCCGAGGGCGAGGTAGTCCGGCTCGTAATCCCAGTAGCCGTCCGGCACCGCCCGGCGCGGGGCCTTGCGCGAGGCCCAGCCGATGCGGTTGACCACCTCGGCGGCGACGCGGATGCGCAGGAGCCCGCGCAGGTAGCCGAGGGCGTCGTCGGCGAGCAGCCAGGACGGGAACGGCTTCAAGGGCGGCAGGGCGGGATCGCCGGTGCACCAGGCCGAATCGATCCCGAGCACCAGGGCCCGCGCGTGCGGATGGTGGCGCAGGAAGTACCCGGCGACGAGGAGCTGCTCGCCCGGGCCGGTGCCCGGCACCGAGAGCTGCACGAACGGGATCCCGGTCGCCGCGCGCAGGCGGGCCGGGGCGACGAGCTGGATGTGCGAGTTGCCCACGATCGCCGCCGTGAAGGCCGGGTCGCGGCCCCGGCTCGCCGTCGCGGTGCGGGGCCCCTGCGGGCGCACGCCGTCGCGGGCGAGGAGCCGGGGCCGGCCGGTGTCGTAGGGATCGACCGCCAGCGCCAGGGCGAGGTAGCCGGCGAGCAGGAGGGCGGCGGCGGCCACGAGGGTGACGGCGAAACGCCGCCAGGCGACGGGTGGGGTTTCCGCGACCGAGGGGTCAGCGCGCATCGGATCGGCCCCTCAGAACTGGAAGTAGATGAACTCGTAGTTGACGTCGTCGCCGATGCGCAGCAGCACCGCGACGAGGAGCACCGCGAAAGCGACCGCCAGGGCCGGCCGCGGCGGCAGGCGGTGGACCGCCACCCAGGCGGTCGGGCCGATCAGCGCCACCAGGGCGGCGGGCACGAAGGCCCGCCACTTGAAGCCGTGGCCGACCGGCGCGAGGCCGGCCAGGCCCTTGAACACGGCCATCGCCGCCTCGAAGCTGGTGGCGCGAAACAGCACCCAGGTCAGGGCCACGAACAGGAAGGTCAGGGCCCAGCCGACGAGCGCCGGCATCCGCAGGCCGGCACGGCGCCACAGGAGCCCGATCCCGAGCCCGGCGCCGTGCGCCGCCCCCCAGGCCACGAAGGTGAGGCCGGCGCCGTGCCACAGGCCGCCGAGCGTCATGGTGGCGAAGAGCGCGGCGAGCTGGACGGCGAGGCCCCGGCGGTTGCCGCCGAAGGGGATGTAGAGGTAGTCGCGCAGGAAGCGCGACAGGGTCATGTGCCAGCGCCGCCAGAAATCCTGCAGCGAGGTCGCGCGGTAGGGCACGTCGAAGTTCTGCGGCAGCACGATGCCGAACAGCAGCGCGAGACCCAGCGCCATGTCGGTGTAGCCCGAGAAGTCGAAGTAGATCTGGAACGTGAAGGCGAGCGTGCCCTGCCAGGCGTCGACGACGCTGACCACCTTGCCCTCGGCGGCGGCCTGGAAGACCGGGTTGGCGTAGGCCGCCAGCGGATCGCCGAGGAACACCTTCTTGGCGAGCCCGAGGCAGAGCAGCATCAGCCCGCGCCCGATCCGCTCGGCGGCATCCGGGCGGGCATAGGGCTTCTCGTCGAACTGGTGGAGGATCTCGCTCCAGCGCACCAGCGGGCCAGCGAGCACCTGGGGAAAGAACGCGATGTAGAGCGCGTAGCGCGTGAGGCTCATCTGCGGCGCCCGGCCGGCGCGCAGGTCGGTGAGGTACATCACGTGGTGGAAGGTGAAGAACGAGATACCGAGCGGGAGCGCGAGGCTCGGCCGGGCGAGGTCGTGCAGCCCCGGCAGGAGCGCGGCGAGGCCCGCGAGGAACCCGGCATACTTGAACAGCGCCAAAACCGCGAGGTTCGCCGCGATGGCGAGCGGGATCAGCACGACCGCGCGGCTGTGCCCGAACCGGCGCGCGACGAGCCAGTTCAGCCCGATCGAGGCCGCGAGCAGCGGCACGAAGCGCGGGTCCCACCAGCCGTAGAAGACCAGCGAGAGCACCACGAGGAGCGGCAGGCGCCAGGCCGGGCGGTGCAGCGCCACGATCGCGTGCAGCGCGAGCGCGACCGGCAGGAAGCCGAACAGGAACGGGAAGGAGTTGAACAGCATCGCGGCCGGGGGGTGTCGCAGACCTCTTCGGCGACGCCACGGCCGCCCGTCTTCAAGCGGGCGCCGTTGTGGGAGATCGGGGGAGGTGCGTCAACGGAGGGCCGGCCAGCGGCTCACGCCGCCCGCACCTCGCCGAGGAAGCCGATCACCTCGCGCTGCAGCTCCTCGGCGGAGCGCGACATCGCCTGGGCGGCCCCCAGCACCTCGCCGGCCGCGTCCCCGGTCTGTCCGGCGCCGTCGCGTACCGTGGCGATGGACTGCGTCACCGTGAGCGTGCCGCGGGAGGCCTCCTGCACGTTGCGGGCGATCTCCTGGGTCGCCGCCCCCTGCTCCTCCATCGCCGCCGCGACGCCGGTGGCGATGGAATCCATCTCGCCGATCCGCCGGCCGATCGCCGCGATGGCCTCGACCGCGCCGCCGGTGCCGGCCTGGATCGCGCCGATCTGGGCGGCGATTTCCTCGGTCGCCTTGGCGGTCTGCTCGGCCAGCGCCTTGACCTCGGCGGCCACCACCGCGAAGCCGCGGCCGGCCGGGCCCGCCCGCGCCGCCTCGATGGTGGCGTTGAGCGCGAGCAGGTTGGTCTGGGCGGCGATGCCGGAGATCAGCCCGATCACGTCGCCGATCGCCCGGACGCCGGTCGCCAGGGACTGGACCACCGCGTCGGTGCGCTGCGTCTCCTCGCGGGCGGCGACCGCCATGCGGGCGGACAGGCCGACCTGGCCGGTGATCTCCTGGATCGAGGCGGCGAGTTCCTCGGTGGCGCTCGCCACAGTCTGGACGTTGGCCGAGGTCTGCTCGGCGACCGCCGCGACGGTCACGGACTGCCCGGTCGTCGCCTCGGCGGTGTCCGCCATGCTGCCGGCCGCCGATTCCATGCCGGCCGCCGCGGTCGCGACGCCGCGGCTCAGGGCCGTCACCCGGGTCTCGAAGGCCCGCATCAGGGCGTCGAGATGGGCGGCGCGGCGCAGCTTGGCGTCGGCCTCCCCGGCGGCGGCCCGGTCGGCCTCGCGCTTGGCGATCAGGGCGTCCTTGAACACCTGCAGGGCGCGGGCGAGGGTGCCGATCTCATCACGCTTGGCACCGTCCGTCACCGCCACCGCGAGGTCGCCGTCCGAGAGGGCGCGCATCTGGCCGGTGATGCGGGTGAGCGGCGTCGAGACGCCGGCGAGCACGATCCAGGCCGCACCGGCAATCGCCGCGGCCGCCACCAGCATCACCGCCAGGGCGGTCGCGGCGAGGAACTCGTAGAGGCGGTCGGCGGCGAGCTTGCCCTCCCGGGCCTCGTCGAGCTGCAGGTCGACGAGCTTGCCGACCGCGTCGGAGATCGGGTCGATCGCCGGATAGAGGTCGCGCGTCACGAAGGCGGCGAGCCCGGCGGCGTCCTCGGCGCGCAGGAGGCCGACGAGGCGCGTCACCGCCGGTTTCGCCGCCGCCATCGCGCCCTCGACCTCGCGGGCGATTCCGGTCTCGCGCGGGCTCATCGCCTTGTTGCGGTAGGCCGACCAGTGGACGTCGACCTGCGCCATCGCCTGCTCGACGTTGCGCAGGCCATCCGCCCAGGACACGCTGCCCCCGCGGCGCTTGTGCGAGGTGTCGACGATGTTCACGGCGTAGAAGTCGGCCACCGCCTTGAGGTCGCGCAGGGGCACGACACGGCCGCCGTAGATCTGGTCGACGGCCTCCCGCATGGCGCCCACGGCCCACCATCCGCCCCCGAGCGAGCCGGCGATCAGGCCCGCGAGGACGACGAGAAGCGCGATCAGCTTCCCGCGGATGGTGGCAAGGGCGCGCATCGGGCTCGAACTCCGGCAGCAGGGTCGAACGTTTCTTCGATAAAAATTTGAAGAAAACCCTAAGTCAAAGGCCGAAATCCGTTGCGGGAGCCGCGACGTCTCGAACCTCGAAAAAACTGGTTTGTGCGGCGCAGCGCAGCGTCACGTCGACGACATGAAGCGACTGAACTGGAGTTCCGGTAGGGTCCGACAAGTTCAGCCGGTCGCCCCGGGGCACTCAGGCGAGCATCGGCGCGCGTCGCCGGCCGCGACCCGAAGGTCTCGCACCGGACCGGGCGATCCGGCGAACGAATTCGGGAGGCATCGCGCCGCGTGGCGGACCCGGTGCTCGCGCTGACGTACGCATCGGGCGAATGCCGGTCGAGTCTCGGCTGCGGCCGAATGCACCGCCCCGGTCGGACGCACCGTCCCGATACGTCGCGCTGGCGCCGGCTCAGCCGGCCGCGGCCTCGAGCTTGGCGAGCTCGACCTGCGCGCGCAGCTCGATATGGCCGATCAGGTCGTCGAGGCGTGGGTCGCCGGTATTGCCGTTGCGCTCGGCGAGGCGGCCCGCAATGGCCCGCAGCTCGCTCGCCGCGACCCGTCCGCCGAGCAGCGCCGCCTTGAGGCGGTCGAGCCCGTCGAGAAGGTCGTGGCCGCGCTTGGTCGCCCGGCGGCGGCGGTCGGCGGAGATCTCGTCCTGGCACTGGAGGGTCAGGATCGCGCTCAGGCCCGCGAGCGGCACCGCGCCGCCGGCGCTGGTCGGCCCGCGCGCGCCCTCCATCCCGAGGGAGAACACGCCGCCTGCCGGCAGGGAGCGCGGCCCGGCTCCCGACAGGGGAGCGGCCGCGAGGCGGGTGTCGACACGCATGCGATGGGGTCCGGGTCACGGGTCTTCGGTGTGCGGCATGAACCTCGCCCGGGTATGGTGAACGCCCCGTAAACGAGGCGGCAGATCTTGCCGCCGGGCGAAAACGACCGGGCCCGGATCGACCCCCCGGCGCCCAGACCGGCAACGGATCGGTAACCTTACCAAAGACTTACGCCGGGGATCGGCGCTGGCACGGTCCTGGCAACGGCACGTCCCGAGTTTCGGGACCCCGTCATGCGCCTCCGCCTCCTCGCCCTCTGCCTCTCCTGCCTGCTGCCCGTCCTGCTCCTCGCGGCCGGCCCCGCCCTCGCCCTGTCGCGGGTGAAGGACCTCGCCAGCGTCGAGGGGATGCGGACCAACCAGCTCATCGGCTATGGCATCGTCGTCGGCCTCAACGGCACCGGCGACACGCTGAACAACGCGCCCTTCACCAAGCAGTCGGTGCAGGCGATGCTGGAGCGCCTCGGGGTCAACACCCGCGGCGCCGTGATGCGCACCGCCAACCTCGCCGCCGTGATGGTGACGGCCAACCTCCCCCCCTTCGCCGCGCAAGGGACGCGGATCGACGTCACGGTGTCCTCGCTCGGCGACGCCAAGTCGCTCCAGGGCGGCACGCTGCTGGTTACGCCGCTGCTCGCCGCCGACGGCGAGGCCTACGCGGTGGCCCAAGGGTCCCTCGCCATCGCGGGCTTCCAGGCCGAGGGCGACGCGGCGAAGATCACCCGCGGCGTGCCGACCAACGGCCGCATCGCCAACGGCGCCGTGATCGAGCGCGAGATCGCCTTCAAGCTCAACGAGCAGAAGTGCCTGCGCCTGTCCCTGCGCAACCCCGACTTCACGACCTCGAAGCGGATCGCCGCGGCGATCAACGACTTCATGGGCGCCGACACCGCCGAGCCGACCGACCCCTCCACCGTCACCCTGCAGGTGCCGCCGCGCTACCAGGGCAACATGATCCGGCTGCTCACCGAGGTCGAGCAGCTGAAGGTCGAGCCCGACCAGACCGCCCGGGTGGTGATCGACGAGCGCTCCGGCATCATCGTGATGGGCCGCGACGTGCGGGTCTCCACCGTGGCGGTGGCGCAGGGCAACCTCACCGTCACCATCACCGAGCAGCCCCAGGTGAGCCAGCCCGCCCCGTTCTCCAACGGCGAGACCGTGGTGGTGCCGCGCACCGCGCTCAAGGTCGATGCCGGCGAGAAGAACAAGCTCGCCCTAGTCAAGGAGGGCGTGACCCTGCGCGAGCTCGTCGACGGGCTCAACGCCCTCGGCATCGGCCCGCGCGACCTGATCTCGATCCTCCAGGCGATCAAGGCCTCCGGCGCGCTCCAGGCCGACATCGAGGTGATGTGAGCCCGCGCCCGTCCTCCCCCACCGTTCTCTCCCGACACGAGGTCTGACCCCCCGATGCTTCCCCTCGCTTCCCTCGCCGCCTCCGCGGGCCTCGCGGTCGGCCAGGCCCTCGCCGGGGCCGCCGGCTCCGCCCTGCAGGGGGCCAGCGCCCCCCAGGGGGCCAGCGCCGACAAGGCGAAGATCCAGAAGACCGCCAAGGACTTCGAATCGATGTTCCTGGAGCAGAGCCTCGACGTGCTCAACCGCTCGCAGGGCACCGACGGCCCGCTCGGCGAGAACGGCACCGGCGGCGGGGTCTACCGCTCGATGCTCAACAAGGAATACGCCCAGTCGATCGTGCAGAGCGGCGGCATCGGCATCGGCGACCAGGTGATGCGCGAGATGCTGCGGATGCAGGGAGGCGCGAATGTCTGAGGCCGCCCGCCCCGCCCCGCTGCGCATCGCCGACCCGGAGGCCGCCGCGCGCCTCGTCGCCGAGACGCTCACCACCATGCAGGCGCTCGAGGCCCTGCTCGCCCGCGAGAGCGACCACATCCGGGTCGGGCGGCTCGCCGAGGGCCTGGCCGAGGCGCCGCAGAAGACCGCGCTCGCCGGCGCCTACCTGCAGGGCCTCCAGGCGGTGAAGGCCAACGCCGTGGCGCTCGCCCGCTTCGCCCCCGAGGGCATCGCGGCCCTGCGCGAGGCCCATGGCCGCTTCTCGGACGCGGTGGCGGCCAACCAGGCGGTGCTGGCGACCGCCCGGTCGGTCTCGGAGGGGCTGCTGCGCACCCTGTCGACCGAGCTCAACCGCCACGCCGAACCGAGCGGCTACGGCAGCCGCCCGGCCCCCTCGCCCTACGGCCACCGCCGCAGCGCGCCGCTGGTGCTCTCGCGCAGCCTGTGAGGGAGCCTCAGCGCCCGGTGCCGAGGCGGATGTAGGCCCGGGCCGGGCCGTACTCGGTCTGGGTGCGGGTATCGATCGCGACCTGGCCGGCGCCGCTGACGACGCCCCGGGCCATCCCGTCGAGCCCGGCGCCGGGCCGCGCCGGCACCGGCGTCCCGGCCTCGGCCCGCACACGCCCGCTGATCCGCGTGCAGGGACCGCCGGGGGCGAAACGGATGAAGCCCGGCCCCTCGTGCGGGCAGGCCTCGGGCGCCTTGGCGATGGGCAGGTCGCGGATGTCGAGGGCGTGGGCCGGCAGGGCCGCACCGGCGAGGGCGGCCGCCAGGATCATCGATGTCGTGCGCAAGGCCTGCCCTCCCGTCCGGGGTGGAGAGAAGCATGGCGCGGGCTGGTGCGCCAGGGCTCGCGAAGCACGCCCACGGGATTGATGAAGTGGCGTCCCACCCGCGATCTCATCCTGAGGTGCCGGAGCGAAGCGGAGGCCTCGAAGGAGGGCTCCGGAAGTCGCCGCGATCCCTGGAGCCCTCCTTCGAGGTCAGCCGATCTTTGATCGACTAACACCTCAGGACGAGGTGTGATGATGGGATATTTTGTCCGACTTTTCATTGTCCGACAGAGCGATCTGCCCCATCCGCCGATATCACTCTACGTCATCCCGGGGCTCGTCGAAGACGAGAACCCGGGATCCATAAACGCCGACGGTGCCGAACGAGGCGGTTGGCGGTCCGCCTCTTCCTGAAATGGCGGCGGTTATGGATCCCGGGTTCCGCTGCGCGGCCCCAGGATGACTCGGAGGGTTTCGGACACGTTGGTCGGACCGAACGATTATGCGACGCAAAGCCCGAAGATCTCCTCCGCCTGGCTCACCGTCATCTTGCGCGCCGACGGGCAGGCGATGAGCGTGCGGTTGTTGGCGCTCGCCGGGTCGAAATCCTTGGCGGCGATGCCGGCATAGAGGCCCGGCACGGCGCGCTGCGCCATCTCGCGCACCCGGTCGCGGGGCAGTTGCTCGGGGGTGAAGCGGGTGGGGAAGCCGATATCGGCGTAGAGCGCCCGGATCGCGTCGGCGCAGGCGGCGATCGTCTCCTGGCGCGACAGGCCCGCGGTCTCGACCTCCAGCGCCTCGGCGAGCGGGCGCACCTTGGCGGGCAGCACCGCGAGGTTGAAGGTGACGACGTGCGGCAGCAGGACCCCGACGCCGTAGGGGTGGGGCAGGTCGAGATGGCCCTCGAGCGGCAGCGACAGGGCGTGGCCGTGGCCGAGCCGGGCGTTGCCGCAGGCGATGTTGGCCATGCAGGAGGCCACCAGGTTGTCCTCCCGCGCCCGGTCGTCGTCGGAGTTGATCGAGGCGCGCAGGGACGCCGCCTGGAGTCGCACGGCGGCGAGCGCCACCGCGTCGGTGAGGGGCGAAGCGATGCCGCTCAGGTAGGCCTCGACACCGTGGGTCAGGGCGTCGACGGCGGGGAGCGCCGCGACGTGCATCGGCAGCGAGCGCAGGGTGACGGGATCGAGGATCGCGGCGTCGGGGAAGCTCAAGGGGCCGCCGCCCAGGAGCTTCAGGTGGCGCACCTCGTCCTTGACGATGGTCCATTGCGACACCTCCGAGCCGGAGCCGGCGGTGGTCGGCACCATGATCATCGGCAGGGCCTTGCGGTCGAACTGCCCGACGCCGGTGCACTCCGCCATGGGCTTGTGGTTCGTCGCCACGATGGCGATACCCTTGCCGGTGCACATCACCGAGCCGCCGCCGATGCACACCACGCCGTCGATGCGATCGCGCCGCACCCGCTCGCCCTGGTCGTCGATGTGCGAGCAGCGCGCATCGATCCCGCATTCGTCGAAGCGCGAGACGGTGATTCCGGCCTCGGAGAGGGCGGCGAGCGCGTCGGCGTGGAACCCTTGCGCCGAGATCACCGGATCGGACACGACCAGCACCCGGCTCATCTTCAGGTCGCGGGCGAGCGTGCCGAGGGTGGCGAGCGCCCCGCTCCCCGAGACGATCCGGGTCGGCATGTAGAAGCTGGTGATCATGGGCGTCTCCTCGGGGGCGGGGCGCCTGTGGTGTCGGGCCCTCGCGGTCGTGCCGGCGGTGTCGCTCGGGCGGGAGCACTCCGTCCAATACAAAGATCGGGCACGAGCCATAGCCGGCGACGATGGCGGAGCGTCACACCCGAAGTCGGGCCTGCCATATCGGGAAACGATGGCGGGGCGTCGCGCAAACTATTGGACGGCAATCGATCGGACCCGCGATACCGTCGCGATCAACGCGCATCGCCCCGACGCCCGAGAACGGGCGCGAAGACGGCCGGTGCCGACCACCGAGGAAACGCCATGCCCCGCCCGTCCCGGACGCGCCGCCTCGCCGTCGCCGGCCTGCTCGCAACAGCGCTGACCGCCCCATTCACCGCCCCCGCCTCCGCCGCCGAGACGCCCTTGCGCATCGGCGTGATCGAGGACCTGTCGGGGATGTATTCCGGCAACGGGGGCCCGAACATGGTGCTGGCCGCCACGATGGCGGCGGAGGATTTCGGCGGCAAGGTGCTGGGGCGGCCGATCGAGGTGATCGGCGTCGACCACCAGAACAAGCCCGACATCGGCTCGGGGCTGGCCCGCCAGCTCGTCGACCAGCGCGGCGTCACCGCCTTCGTGCTCGGCGGCGCCAGCTCGGTGGGGCTCGGCGTCCAGGCCTACGCCAAGGAGCGCAAGATCACCACGATGGTGACGGGCGGCTACGCCTCGCAGTTCTCGGGCCCCGGCTGCTCGCCCTACGGCACGCAGTGGGTGCCCTCGACGGGCGAGCTCGCCAACGCGGTGGCGGGCGCCGTGGTGCAGGGCGGCGGCAAGAAATGGTACTTCATCACCGCCGATTACGTCTTCGGCCACGGGCTGGCGGCGGATGCCGGCAAGGCCGTGAAGGCGGCGGGCGGCACGGTGGTCGGCGAGATCCGACACCCGCTCGGCGCCACCGACATCTCCTCGCAGCTGATCCAGGCCCAGTCCTCGGGCGCCGACGTGATCGGGCTGGCCAATGCCGGGCCGGACCTCGTCAACACCATCAAGCAGGCCCGGGAATTCGGCATCACCTCGAAGGTCGTGGCGATGCTGGTCTTCACCAACAACACCGTGGCGCTCGGCCTCGACGCGGCGCAGGGCATCCGCATGGCGGTGAACTTCTACTGGGACGCCAACGAGCCAAGCCGCGCCTGGGCCAGGCGCCTGATGGCCCGCAACGGCAACGTGGTGCCGACCATGGGCCACGCCGCCGCCTATTCCTCGGTGCGCCACTATCTGCGGGCGGTCGAGAAGGCCGGCACCGACGAGGCCGGCGCCGTCAACAAGGCCATGAAGGAACTGCCGATCGACGACGGCTTCTACGGCAAGCCGCGCATCCAGGCGAACGGCCGGGTGGTGATGGACATGATGCTCGTCGAGGTGAAGAGCCCCAAGGATTCGAAGAGCAAGGCCGATCTCTACCGCGTCATCGAGACGATCCCCGGGGACACGCTGTTCACCCCCGCCGACAAGAGCGGCTGCCCCCTGACCACCGCCGGCTGACCGGAAGGATCCCCGATGAAGCTCTACGCCAACCCGACCTCGCCCTTCGTGCGCCTCGTCCGCATGGCGCTGATCGAGAAGGGCCTGAACACGGCGGTCGAGACGACCTTCGTCGACGCCTGGGCCGACGACGCGGCCTTCCTCGACGCCAACCCGGCCGGCCGCGTGCCGGCGCTGGTCGCCGACGACGGCACGCGGCTGACCGAGGCGCTCCTGATCCTCGCCCATCTCGACGCCGCCGGCACGACACCGGCGCTGCTCGCGGGCGGGCCCGCCGCGCTCTCGGCCGCCGGGGTGGCGATCGGGGTGTTCGACGCCGCGGTGGCGGTGATCATCGGCCGCAAGTCGGCGCCGGACTTCGATGCCGGCCTCGTCGGCCAGAAGCGCTTCCGCACCATGCGGGAGGGCCTGCGGCGCCTCGATGCAATCTTCGAGACCGTCCAGGAGCCCTTCGGCTTGGCCGGGATCGCCGCGGTCACGGCCCTGGACTACCTGGTCTTCCGCTTCCCCGACCGGGACTGGCGCTCGCTCTGCCCCAAGGTCGCGGCCTTCCGCGATGCGCAAGCCGACCGCCCGTCGGTGCGGGACACCGTGCCGCGCGGATAACCCCGAGCCGTCCGCGCCCCATGCCATTCCCCCGAGCCTGGGCTATCGTAGGACCGACGGACACGGTTCCGGCGGCGGCGAGGGCCGGAGGTCAGGGGGAAACCGGCGCGATGGAGCTTCGCCATCTTCGCTACTTCGTCGCGGTGGCCGACGATCTCAGCATCACCCGGGCGGCGGAGCGGCTGAATATCGCGCAGCCGGCGCTCAGCCACCAGATCAAGAGCCTCGAGACCGAGATCGGCACCGCGCTCCTCCAGCGCCTGTCGCGCGGGGTGGCCCTGACCGAGCCGGGCCGCGCCTTCGCGGACGACGCCCGGGCGGTGCTGGCCGCCGTCGACGCGGCGAAGAGCCGGGCGCTGCGCATCGCGACCGGCGACGTCGGCGAGATCCGCATCGGCTTCACCTCGTCCGCCTCGTTCCACCCCCTGGTGACCGGGGCGATCCGCGACTACCGCAGCGCCTACCCGGACGTGCGGGTCGCGCTCCTCGAGGAGACGACCGCGAGCCTGCTCGCCGCCTTCCGGGCCGGCCGGGTCGACGTCGCCTTCATGCGTCCCGGCGAGGGCGAGGTCGACGACCTGTGGGCCCGCCACCTGTTCGACGAGCCGATGGTGGTGGCGTTGCCCGCGACCCACCGGCTCGCCGGCGAGACCGGCCCGGTCGCCCTGGCGGAGCTGTCGACGGAGGGCTTCATCGTCTATCCGCGCCGCAACGGCCGGGCGCTCTACGACGGCATCATGGCGGCCTGCGCGGCGGCCGGGTTCTCGCCCCGCATCGCCCAGGACGCGCCCCAGCTCGCCTCGGTGGTCAACCTCGTCGCCACCGGCATCGCGCTCGCCGTCGTGCCGCGCTCGATGGCGCGGCTGGCCACCGAGGGGGTGCGCTACCGCGCGATCTCGGGCCCGGCCCCGCGCGCCCCGATGACCCTCGTGCGCGAGCCGGCCCCGGAGATGCCGCATGCGCGGATCTTCACGGACCTGGTGCTGGCGCGGGCGCGGGACGAGAGGGGCGAGGCCTGACGGCGCGGCTGCGTCGCAACGCGACCAGCCGGAACCGGGTGATTTCTTGACGAAAGGTCATCAGCTTCCGCACATTATGGACAGTCCAGGCGCCAACCGAGAGGCCTTCCCGATGGCTGAAGCCGCTCTCGATATCGCCGAACAGGTCGCCCGCGTCATTCGCTCGAACGAGGAAACGCAAAAGTTCATCGCCGAACAGCGCAAGCTGATGGCCGAGCAGGCCAAGCTTCAGGCCGAAGCGGCGAAGCTGGAACGCGACCGCGTGCTCGCTCCCTGACAGATCATGGCCGCCAGCATGGCGGCGGGCGCGGCGCTGTTCGGAGCCGGGGCCGCCTTCGTCAAGCTCATGTCGTGACCCGGATCGTCTCCGTGACGTGCCGAATCCGCCGCAATGGTCGCAGCGGGGAATCGCCGACATCCCGGAATGCGATGACCGCGTGGTCCGCCGGTGGGCCGCGGACAAGATCCCGGCCGACCTCGCCGCACGGCTCCAAACGCTGGCCCCGGCCAAACGGAAACATCATCCAAAATATTGATTTTTACGTTCTTTTTTGAGCGCTGGATCCCCTCTCCCGTGTGGGAGAGGGGCAGGGGCGATCGGAGATCGCGCGAGGGTGATACGCTTCAGAACAGAACTCGACCGTTGAGCTGCCAGCACGACAGTCTGAGCTTTACTCAGAGCCGTAGCACCCTCACCCCTGTCCCCTCTCCCACACGGGAGAGGGGGACTCGCGCGAGACCGAAAACCGCCTTCGACGCTCGCAACGGGGATGGACGATGACCGCCTCGTTTCATCCGCCGGGGATCGCGAAGCCGGTGTGCAACTCATACCGCCGACGCGGCGGTGCAGGCGCCGCCCGGCCCCTCCCCGATCTTACAGGTAGTTCGTCAGTGACAGCTTCGCGAGCATCGAGGTCGCCTGGTAGCTCGCCTGGAGCTGGTTCTGCAGGCTGAGGAGCTTGGCGGCCGTCTCCTCGGTCGAGACCGTCTCGACGCCGTCGACGGTCTTCTCCAGCATCGACTTGGTGGCGGTGTTCTGGGTCTTCTGGGTGGCGATCTGGGCCGAGGCCAGGCTCAGCTCGGAGGCGATGCCCTGCACCGAGGGCTGGCCGTCGCCGGGCCGCAGCTGGGCCTGCACCCGGGCCGAGTAGGCGGTAAAGCGGGGAGTGTCGGCCTCGGTGGTGCCGAACGAGGTCGTGGCGAGGACAGCAAGGCCGCTCAGCGTCGCGCGGAACGCCGCCTCGTTGGCCTGGACGCCGATCGCCACCGACTGGTCGCGGGAGACCGGCACGGTCGCGGTCCGGCGCGGATCGACGGAGGTGTCGTCGCCCTTGTACCAGATCACGGTGCGGCCGCTCGGATCGGCGAGGTAGCCGGCGGCGTTGCCGGCGGCATCCGTGGCGACCCGGCGCGGGCTCAGGCCCGGCGAGGACGAGCCGGCGAAGAAGTCGCTCGCCGCCCGGGTGGCGGAGCTCGCCGCGAGGTCGGTCCGGGCCGTGGAATCGAGGGCGCCGGCGAGCGCCGCCGAGAGGTTGGCGGCGGTGGCGGCGTCGGTCGCGCCGATCGCGAAGGAGCCGGACTGGCTGCCGTCGCCGGCCTTGAGGCTCAGGGTCTTGCTGGTGCCGTCGCGCAGGCCCAGCGTGACCTGGACGCTGTCGCCGGCCTTGAGCCCGGCTCCCACCGTGACGGTGGCCGAGGCCGGGGTACCGCCCGAGAGCGCCGCCGCCGCGCCCGGCGGGCTGGCGCTCTGGGCGCCGACCACGGCCTTGCCGGCGAAGGTTTTGCCGGCGAGCGCCGCGGTGAGGTTCCGGGCGCTATCGCCCGCATCGGATCCGATCGCGAAGGTGTCGTCCCCGCTCGTTCCCGCCGCCCGGGCGGTGAGGTCGACGAAGCCCTGGCTGCCGTCGGCGTTGCGGACCGTCACCCGGACGATGTCGCCGTCCCGCGGCTGGCTGGCGAAGGACAGGGTCGCGGTCGAGGGCGTCGCCGCGGTGAGCGCGACCGAGAGGCCGGCCGGGTTCGAGCTGACGACGCTGCCGAGGGTGAAGCCGAAATTCTCCCGCACGCCGGCGTCGGCGCTCTCCGACAGGCTCACGGCCGCGCCCGCGGCCGAGAGGTCGAGCCGGCCGGTCTTCGCCGTGCCGGTGCCGAGATCGGCCGATTGCCGCTCGGCGATCACCGCCTTGACCCCGTCGAGGCCGGTCTCGGCGTCGCCGTCGAGGATGCGGCTCGCGGTCTCCACCGGGGGCCGGTCGGTGACCCGGCCGCCCAGGATGTAGAGGCTGCCGTTGCTCTGGTTGAGGGCGTCGAGGACACCGCCGAGCTGGCCCGCCGCGCTCTGCTGCAGGGTGGGACGGGCCCCGGCGCCCGAGGCGGCCTGGGCGCCGACGAGGCCGCTGGCGGCGGCCGATCCCAGGGTCGCGACCTGCTGCACGCTGGCGGTCGCCAGCGCCACGCGGTTCGCGCCGGTGCCGGCGGCCGCGATGAAGCCGTCGAGGGCGCTGATCTGGGCGCGGGCGCCGAGGCTCTGGGTGCGCCCGGCGCCGAGCCCGCCATAGGTGTCGGCGGTGCGGCCGCTGGAGAGCTGGTTCGAGAGCGTGCCGAGCGACGCCTTCATGGCGACGAGGCGGCGGGTGTTGAGATCGGCGGCGGCACTGCCGGCCGCGAAGGGGGCGATGGTCATCGCGGGCTTTCCTCGTCAGATCCGGAGCAGGGTGTCGAGCATGTCGCGGGCGGCCGTCAGCACCCGGGCATTGGCGCCGTAGGCGGTCTGGAGCTGGATCAGCTTGGACATCTCCTCGTCCACGCTGACCCCGGATTCCTTGCCGAAGCGGCTCTGGGCCGAGGACAGGGCGATCTGCTGCCCCTCGTCGAGCTGCTGGGCCTCGGCGCTGGCGGCGCCGCGGGCGTCGATCACCGACTGGGTGAAGCCGACGACCGTGGCGGCGCGCGGAGCGCTGACGCCCCCGATGCCGCTCGCCGCCGAGAAGGTCAGGGTGCGGCTCGTCAGGGCGTCCGCGAGGGCGCGGGGCCGGGCGGTGTCGCCCGAGGCGGTCGCGGCGGCGTAATCCACCATCGCGGAGGAATCCGCCGCGACCGCCGGGTTGACGGCGAGGCGCTGGGCGAAGCCCGTCAGGTGCGAGCCGCCCTCGAAGGAGCCGGTGAACACCCCGCCGCCGGTCCCGGCATCGACGAACAGCGCGAGCTGGCCGGTGCCGGCCTTGGTGTCGGCGGCGCTCGCCGGCACGGTGACGGAGGCGCTCGCCCCGGTCAGCGCGAGGGCGGCCGGGTCCGACAGGATGCGCACCGCGCCGGCCGCGCCGCCGGGCGTGCTCGACACGGTGAAGCCGGTGCCGAGCACCTCGCCGATCCGGGCCGCGAAGGTCGCGGGTCCGCCCGAGATGTCGACCGGCACCACGAGGGCGGTCGGATCGTCGGTGAGGCGGGGGTCGATCGGATCGGGCGCCGCGCCGTTCGTCGGCATCAGGATCAGGTTGCGGCCGACCCCGGCGGCGTTGCGCACGCCGAGGGTCACGGCGTTGCCGGCCTGGAGCCCGGTGAGGTCGATGTCGAAGCCCGAGAGCCCGTTCGCGGAGGCCGCGGTGCCGGTGGCGGGGCGGTCGCTCAGCGCCCGCGACAGGCCGCCCGCGAGGTCGTCGAGCTGGCGCTGGGCCTGGACCAGGGTGTCGTCGCGCAAGCTTACCGCGGCGGCGATCGAGCCGGAGCGGATCGCCCCGGTGGCGACGAGGTCGATCCTCGCGCCGGCCGGCGTCGTCGCCGTCACGGTTCCGACCCCGCGGGTCTTCGCATCGCCGGTGTACTGCGACTGCGCCGTCAGGGCGCCGCGGCCGTCGAAGGCGAGGCTCGCGGCCGCGCCGTGGTCGACGAGCGTCGCGCCCGAGGCGGTGAGCAGGGAGACCGAGCCGTCGGACTGCTCGCGCACCGTCACGTCGAGGTATTGCGACAGGGTGTTGATCGCCTGGTCGCGCTGGTCGAGGAGGTCGGCGGTGGCGGGCTCGGTCTTCGAGGCCCCGGCGATCTTGCCGTTGAGCGCGGCGACCCGGGCGAGCAGGGTGCTGGCCGACGAGACCTCGCTGCCGAGCTGCGATTCGAGGCCGCTGCGCAGATCCTGCACCCCTTGCGCGATGCCCGAGACGGTGGTGGCGACGGTCTTGGCCGCGCTCACCGCGCTCGCCCGGGAGGCGGCGGAGGTCGGGTCGGTCGCCAGCGCCTGGAGCGACTGGGTGAAGGCGTTCATCACCCCGTCGAGGGCGGAGGCGGTCCCGGGCGTGCCGTAGAGCGCGTCGAGCTGGCCCTGCACCTTGGCGGTGAGCCCGGTATAGGCCGCCCCGGCGGTCTCGAGCCGCAGCTGCTTGAGCGAGACCGCGTCGAGGGTCCGGCCGATCGCGCCCGTGGCGACGCCGGAATTCCCCAGGGTCGAGACCGGCGTGAGGGTGCGCTTGACGTAGCCGGCGGTGCCGGCGTTGGCGACGTTCTGCGAGACGAGGCCGATCGCCGCCTGCGTCACCTGCAGTCCGGCGGTCGCGGTGTTGAGGGCGTTGAGGGACATCGGTCTGATCCGGGTAGGCAGAGGGGGGCCGGGCCACCGCGCCCCTGATCGGGACCGCGCCGCGCTCCGGCTGTTCGCGGGCGGGCCGGAGCCGGCCGCGTCGTGCGGCCGGCTCCGGAACGGAATGAGAGGCGAGCCGCCGTCAGCGGATCACGTTGATCAGGTCGGACATCATCTGCTGGGCGGTCGACATCACCCGGGTGTTGGCCGAGTAGGCCTGCTGGGTGACGATGAGCTTCGAGAACTCGCCGGCCGTGTCGGTGTTGGACTGCTCGACGTTGCCGCCGATGATCGTGCCGCCGGCCAGCCCGGAGAGGGCCCCGCCGGATTCCGCCGTCTCGGCGTAGTTGCCGCCCGAGACCGCCTTGAGGCTGTTGGGCGCGTTGAAGCGCGCCACCCCGACCTGGGCCAGCGCCACGCTGTTGCCGTTGGAATAGGTGCCGGTGAGCTTGCCGTCGCTCGTTACCGCCAGCGAGTTCAGGGTGCCGGCGGCGTAGCCGTTCTGCTGCAGGGTGTTGGTCGTGACCTCGCCGGCCGCCGCGCCGTACTGGGTCAGGCCGCCGGTGCCGAAATCCAGCGTGACCGCGCCGAGCTTCGTGCCGTTCACCGTCACGTCCGGGATTCTGAGGCTGGTCCCGGTCGGTGCGGTGAGCTGGCCGCTGCCGTTGAAGGCGAAGGCGGTGCCGGCGTTCTTCCAGGTGCCGGCCGAGGTCCCGGTGGCGGTCTGGTCGGCGTAGAACAGGTTCCAGGTGCCGCTGGTGCCGGCCGTGGCGTCGGCCTCCGCGACCTTGGCCCAGCGCAGCTGCATGCTCACCGGGGAGCCGGTGCCCGAATAGGCCGTGAGCTCGCCGCCGGCGACGCTGGACTTGACGAAGGCGGCGGTGTCGGAGGCCGCCACCGACGGGGCGCTCGCCGCGGTGCCGGAGAGCACCCGGGCGTCGCCCCCCGGCAGCGTGCCCAGCAGCGCCGAGCCCGAGGCGGTGGCCGGCGTGCTCGGCAGGTTCGCCGCGTAGGAGATGCTGGTCGTGGCCTTGGCCGGCAGGGAGGTGCCGGAGATCTGGATCGGCCCGTTGCCGGTCGAGAGGCCGGTCGCCGGGTCGAGGCTCTGCCCGGTCAGGTAGGCGCCGGCGCCGTTGACGAGGTAGCCGTCGCGGTCCACCGCGAAGTCGCCGCGGCGGGTATAGAGGTTGCCGGCCGAGAAGACCGGGCTGCCGCCCGCGTCGCTGCCCTTGGTCTGGACGGTGAAGAAGCCGTCGCCGCTGAGCGCCATGTTGGTGGCGACGCCGGTCGCCGCGACGCCGCCCTGGAGGTTGTTGGTCAGCTGCGAGAACGCCGCGACCCCGCCGGCGGCCTGCTGCTTGGCCGGCCGCTCGGTCAGCATGTCGACGAAGTCGGTGTCGATCCGCTTGTAGCCGACGGTCTGCGAGTTCGCGATGTTGCCCGAGATGTTCTCGAGGCTGAAGGCCTGGGCCTTGAGGCCCGACACCGAGGTCTGAAGCGCGCCGAAAACGTCCATCTCACCCAGGGCTCCGTTCCGCCAAGGTCATCCGGGGGAATGGGTCCGCAAGCCGCGTGCCACGGCCAAGCCGTTGATATCGTTGAGCTGATGCGGAGCGGGGCGGCAAAACCCGCCGGGCGCGGCCGGCGCCGTCCGGCAAAAACTGCCGCGGGACAGAGGGCATGACGTTTACGGGCTGTTGAACCTCTTGCCCTTACCTGCATGTCTGGACGGTGCTGGACCCCAGGGATATGCGCACGAGCAAACGAAGCAGCCTCATCCACCTGATCTACTTCTCGCGGGCCCAGCTCTCCGCCGATCCGGCCGCGCGCCTGCGCCAGATCAACGAGATCGCCCGGCACGCGCAGAAGAAGAACGAGTTCTCGGTGATCACCAGCCTGCTGATCGTCGATCAGGGCTATTTCATCCAGATCCTCGAGGGGGAGCGGATGTCGGTGCAGGACACGTTCCAGCGGATCGGCGGGGATTCCCGCCACCGCGACGTGCACATCGTCGAGTGGCGCGAGATCGCCAAGCGGGAATTCGTGACGTCGTTCGCCTACGTGCTGCGCACGCCGACCAACGACGCCCTGTTCCAGAAGGCCAACCTGGCACCGATGCTCCAGCGCGGCACCCCGAAGTCGAGCACGATCCACGCGCTGGCCCAGGCTCTCCAGGCCGACACGATGGCCAAGCAGGGTATCGACCACCTGTTCGTCTAAGTGCCGCCGGGAGCCCCCGATGGCCCGTCATGAAACCCAACCCGCTGGCTGATCCCGATGAGCGAAGCACCCCCGATCCTGATCGTCGACGACCAGGCCAAACTCGTCCGCCTGGTGACGGAGCTGATGAACCGCCTCGGCTTCCCGGAGGTCGAGGGCGTGACCGACGGGCCGCAGGCGCTGGACCAGCTGCGCACCAAGCGCTACGGCCTGGTGATCTCCGACCTCGACATGGAGCCGATGGACGGGATCCAGCTCCTGCGCGAGATCCGGGCCGACGACGCGCTGCACAACACGCCGTTCATCCTGACCGAGACTTCGTTCAGCTTCGAGGACATCAACGTCGCCCACCTCGCCGGGGCGGACGCCTTCATCCTCAAGCCGTTCGACCTGTCGCTGCTGAAAACCAAGCTCAAGCAGGTGCTCAACGGCCGGCCGCGCAAGCGCGAGACCCCGGTCGGCCCGCTGTCCAGCCTCAACGTCGACTTCCCGCTGCTCGGCAAGTTCTGAACCCGGCGCCGCCCCGTCCCGGGGCCGCGCCGGACCTCCCTCTCACGCCCGCCGCTTCTGGTAGTCCTTGACGTCGGTGAAGCGGATCGCCGGCGCCCGGTCCTCCTCGTACTTGAGCGAGAAGCCCGTGGTCGCCATGAAGACCGGTGCCCCGTCGAGGTCGCTCGCCATCGACGAACCGTGCGAGCCGATGAACTTGTCGAGCTCGGCCTGGTCCTGCGCCTCGATCCAGCGGCAGATGGTGAAGCGGGTCGGCTCGTAGTCGATCGGCAGGCCGTACTCGGCCTGGAGCCGCTCCTTGAGCACGTCGAGCTGCAGCGCGCCCACCACGCCGACGATGGCGCCCGAGCCGTCCTGCGGCAGGAAGAGCTGCACCACCCCCTCCTCGGCCATCTGCTGCAGCGCCTCGCGCAGCTTCTTGGCCTTCATCGCGTCGGTGAGTTTGATCCGGCGCAGGAGCTCGGGGGCGAAGCTCGGCACGCCGCGGAAGACCAGCTCCTCGCCCTCGGTGAGCGTGTCGCCGATGCGCAGGGTCCCGTGGTTGGGGATGCCGACGACGTCGCCCGCATAGGCCTCGTCGGCGATCGCCCGGTCCTGGGCGAAGAAGAACTGCGGCGAGGACAGCGAGATCGGCTTGCCGGTGCGCACGAGCCTCGCCTTCATGCCGCGGCTGAGCTTGCCCGAGCAGACCCGCATGAAGGCGATGCGGTCCCGGTGGTTCGGGTCCATGTTCGCCTGGATCTTGAACACGAAGCCGGTCATCTTCGGCTCGGTCGGCGAGACCGCGCGGGTGTCGGCGTCCTGGCCGCGCGGCGGCGGGGCCACCTCGGCGAGCCCGTCGATCAGGTCGCGCACGCCGAAATTGCGCAAGGCGGAGCCGAAGAACACCGGGGTCAGGTGGCCCTCGCGGAACGCGTCGAGGTCGAACGGCTTGCAGCCGCCCTCGGCCAGCTCCGCCTCCTCGCGCCAGGTCGCGGCGTCGCCGGGCTCCGGCAGCAGGGTGTCGAAGAGCGGGTCGTCGATCCCTGAGACCGGCACCGTGCCGGCATCGTCCGCCGCGTCGAGCCGGCGGACGCGCCGGCGCAGCAGGTCGTAGGTGCCGGCAAAGCTCCGCCCGCGCCCGATCGGCCAGGTGACGGGGGCCACGTCGAGGGCCAGCGTCTTCTCGATCTCGTCGAGGAGGTCGAAGGGGTCGCGGGATTCGCGGTCGAGCTTGTTGACGAAGGTGACGATCGGGATGTCGCGCAGGCGGCAGACCTCGAACAGCTTGCGGGTGCGCGCCTCGATGCCCTTGGCCGCGTCGATCACCATCACGGCGGAATCGACCGCGGTCAGCGTCCGGTAGGTGTCCTCCGAGAAGTCCTCGTGGCCCGGCGTGTCGAGCAGGTTGAAGACGCAGTCGCCGTACTCGAACGTCATCACCGAGGTGACGACCGAGATGCCGCGCTCCTTCTCGATGCCCATCCAGTCCGAGCGGGTCGAGACGCGGTTGCGCTTGGCCTTGACCTCGCCGGCGAGCTGGATCGCGCCGCCGAACAAGAGCAGCTTCTCGGTCAGCGTGGTCTTGCCGGCATCCGGGTGCGAGATGATCGCGAAGGTGCGGCGCCGGGCGACCGGATCGGCGGGGGCGCGCGGGGCGTCTGTCTGCATCAGCATGGGAGGTGTCTAGCCCGGACCCGGGAATCTGTCGCGGGCCTAGTAGGGGCCCGGTCTTCGGTGAGGTGAGAAGGGTCCCCGGACGGGGACGCGCGGGCACGCGGTGCCCGCGCCGCCTCTCTACCCCAAGCCGGCGGCGCAGGGCCAGAGGCTCCGGGGCCGGGAGGCTCTCGGGACCGAAAAGCCCCCGCTGCGAAGCCCCCCCGCCCTCGCCTCAGCCTCGGCCGATGAACGGCATCTTGGTCGCCATCACGGTCATGAACTGCACGTTGGCGTCGAGCGGCAGGCTCGCCATGTAGACCACCGCGTCGGCGACGTGCTTGGCATCCATGGTCGGCTCCGGCCGGGTCGAGCCGTCGGGCTGGGGCACGCCGGCCTGCATGCGCACGGTCATGTCGGTGGCGGCGTTGCCGATGTCGACCTGGCCGCAGGCGATGTCGTGGGCGCGCCCGTCGAGGGAGGTCGAGCGGGTGAGGCCCGTGATGGCGTGCTTGGTGGCGGTGTAGGGCGCCGAGAACGGCCGCGGCACGTGGGCCGAGATCGAGCCGTTGTTGATGATGCGGCCGCCGCGCGGCTGCTGCTTCTTCATCAGCCGGAACGCGCCCTGGGTGCACAGGAAGGCGCCGGTGAGGTTGGTGTCGACCACCGCCTTCCAGGTCGCGACCGGCAGTTCGTCGAGCTCGACCGGCGGCGCGCCGATGCCGGCGTTGTTGAACAGCACGTCGAGACGGCCGAACATCTCCTCGACGCGGACGAACAGCGCGGCCACCGAGGCCTCGTCGCCGATGTCGGTCGGCTGCGCCAGCGCGCGCCGGCCCTTGGCCTCGATCTCGCCCGCCACCGCCTGCAGCGGCTCGGGCCGGCGCCCCGATAGCACCACGTCGTAGCCGGCCTCCGCCAGCCCGAGCGCCACCGCGCGCCCCACCCCCGACCCGGCCCCGGTCACCAGGGCGACCTTCTGCGTGCTCATCGCGCCTCTCCTCCCCCGCTCGTCGCGCCCGCCGTTTCGCCGGCCTGTGCGCTCCTGCCGGCATACACGAGCGGACGTGAGCCCGACAGGCCCTCCCCCGCGCCGACCGCCGAGCGGCACCGTGACGGCAACGCCCGAACCGCCCGCCGCCCCGGTTGCCAGCGCGAGCCCACCCGGCTATGGAAGCGCCAGCCGCGCGTTGGGGCGTCGCCAAGCGGTAAGGCAGCGGTTTTTGGTACCGCCATTCCCAGGTTCGAATCCTGGCGCCCCAGCCATTCTCCGCTCTGTTCTTCAGCACTTGCTTCCGCGGACGATGCGGACATCTGCGAACAGAGCGTGAATGGCCGACGCACAAAAGCCGGCACATGTGCTGGGCGCTCCCCTCCCCCGGCCCGAGCCCCGCGAATCAGCATGGGCGACCTCGCCTCCTCTCCCCTCCCTGCAACGACCCTCACCTGGTCTCGCGGTCTCGCCAGCTTCTCTCCCTGGGTGTCGTCCCGTGCCGCGGGCTCCGACCCGACGAGTGGCGCGAGACGCATGGGCGTCTCTGCGCCTTCATCGACCAGTGGGGCGTCCAGGCGCACGAGGCCGGCTGGGACACGCTGCGGCTAATCGGGATCCACCCGGAGCTCGGCACGATCCGCTGCGATTTCTGCGGGATCCTCGTGACGCTCTCGGTCGACATCCACGAGGTGACGCCAGAGTGGATCAAGCTCGGGAGGTGAACCGCCTACCGGCACGAGCCCTTCAAGATGCCGGGCATGATCCCGACCTGGGAGACCAAGCGATGACCGGCGGCGAGGCCTACAAGCAGAAGCTCCTCGGCGAGGACGCGCTCGACGCGGCGGTCGCGGCCTATCTCTCGGATCCGTCGAAGCCGGTGGTGGTCGAAGTGGGGACGGGCCGCATCGACGTCGCCGCGGCCGTCCTGGCGCACGCCTACGCCGTCGAGGTGCTGGGACGGGAGGGCGTGACCGGGCCGCAGCGGCGGAATGCGGTCAGGACGGCAACGCCTTCGTGCAGGACCACGAGTATGGCATCTCGTGGACGGTTCGAGCCGGTGAGCAGATGCGCTCCGCTGGGGTCGATCTGACGGACGTGAACTATGTTTTGAGGACCGGGCACGTGTACCACAGCGACTTCCGCGACGAGGGGGGCGGCCTGTGGGATGTGCGCGGGAAAACAACCGAAAACGTCGGCCTCAATGTCAGCCTGACCGTTGTCTCGTCAGAGTACCGCGTGAGGATCA
Source organism: Methylobacterium sp. ap11 (assembly GCF_900110515.1). Taxonomy (NCBI): domain Bacteria; kingdom Pseudomonadati; phylum Pseudomonadota; class Alphaproteobacteria; order Hyphomicrobiales; family Methylobacteriaceae; genus Methylobacterium; species Methylobacterium sp. ap11. Next base: position 31,690 of record NZ_FOEB01000015.1, read on the forward strand.
TCGGGGTGGAAAAGCAGCAGGAAGGAAGAAGTTATGAACTTTGTGCAGCATGGGATTAGGCAGCCAAATACCCGTGCTGTTGATGAGTTCAACGCGGACATTGTCGGCGCCCCCTTCAAGGCAATTTTGCGGAATTCCGTTCAGATTATCTATAATCATAAGACGGGCGAAATCGAGGACTATCATATCCCCGACTATGACGGCCTGCTGCGGGCTATTGTTCTCAACAGAGCGCTCCACTCGCTCAAGCTTTCTGGGGCCGACATCAAGTTTTTGCGCAAGTGCATTGGATTGAAAGCCAAAGAGCTTTGCAAAAAGATTGGGGTCACATCCGAACACATGTCCCGCCTAGAGAATAATAATATCATTATTTCTCCTGCGTCTGAAAAGCTTCTTCGGCTGTTCATGTTCAAGACAGCGCTTAAGCTGTCGTGTATGAAGTCGGAAGAGAAGCGAATCAAACTTGAAGATGCGCTCGATAGGCTTTTTGACGATGTAAAGCCCGTCGCCTGTTATGATGTCGATGAGGAGCTTGTTCTGTGTTTACACAGACCATTCAAGCATCCGAAGGCTGCAAATAAAGGGGGGGGGTCCGAGTTTGATGCATGCTGGGACGCGCCAAAAGCAGTATGTGTTTGACTCGTTAATGATTGAGCGATGAGTGCCAAGCGGCGCCTGAGATAATTACTTAGGCGCCGTTTTCCGTACGGGGCAAGCTTGTTGATAGCCCACCCTCCCGCCGATCCCCAGCCCCTCGACGTCGCCGCCAGCGAGCTGCACGAGCACGCCCGGCAGCGGGTGACATGGTGGCCGGCATGGGAAGATCTCGCCATGACCGACCCGTTCGAGGCGAGGCTGATCCGGTCGGCCTATGATCGGGCCCGGGCCTTCGTGGAGATGCACGGCGGGGATGCGGGGTGAGGCGCGGCCGCAATCCGCGCCGCGCCTACGACGAGCAAGGGCGCGAGATCGCGCCGCCGGTCGATGATCGACCGCCTGACGCTCAGACCCCGTTCTAGCGCTCGTCTCGCGCCGCCTCGGCCATTACCTCGTCTCGGAGCGGCCGCCGGAGCTGCAGCGCCTCGTCGGCCGGTGCCTTGAGGCATGTGGGCCACTCCTCCTCGGTGGTGAGAAGCAGCGGCGGAAGGCTACCAGTCTCGTCGCGATCGACCGCGAAGGTGTGCCGGATCTCGTCCTGGGAGCGGGTGGAGCTGTAGAGTTTGCACAGGGCGGGGATCGCTGCCGATCCCTTGTTGCGGAGGAAGCTGGCGTTGTCGCGTCATGGGACCGCGGCCGGCTCGCTTCTAAGCAGACTCGCGTTGGCAGGCCAACGCTTCGCCCGCTTAGGTTCTTGTTTCGTCGCAGATTTTCGGCGCCGAACTGGTAACCACTTCGGCGAAATCTGCTTAGCGGTCATACGCTTGGAACCGGGCAACCCAGCAACGCTGCTAAGGCCCGATCCAGCAATGGCTTACGACTTGCCACGCAATCTCAATATTTATTGAATTGTCTTGATGCTGCCCATTATAGCGTTAATGTCCTTATCGTTCGCCTTCTGCTCCTCTTCAGAAGCCCACAATGTCATGAATATCAATTGATCGCCCGACTCGGCGTAGACGAGAATGATTTGAGTGGCCCCGTTGTCGTCTTTTGCAGGAATGATCTGCATTTTGCCTTGAAGTCCGCCTAGATTAACATCATTTTCTTTTGGCTTGCCAGTCGTGACGATGTTGTTGGTTTTCATCCATGCAACATTGTCGGACAGCATCTTCTTCATGGATTTAGCAGAAGCAGTTTCGATTGAAAAATAAACATCATTGTCTGGTGATTTGGCTTCGAAGCCATATTCGACAGATTTAGTTTTCCATTTATCGGGGATTGTTACCGTTGCAGTCGGATTATTTTGCGGAAATGCGAAATTCTTCGCCCATGCAGGCGCTGCGAACGAAAGAACCAAGGCAACTACAATGCAAGACAGTTTCACGCCGACCTCCCGAAGTGGTGGCGGACTTTCATCAGCCAGCGTTTCAGAGTCAAACGCTATCTGGTCACATTTTAGGTCGAAAGCCGTATTTCCAACGATTTCAGCTCACAGTCTTGTTTCGTTCTTATTTTCTCAGTCTCAAGCGTCCGATGGGCGGGTGCGGACCGGCGCGAGCGTCTGCTCGCCTCGGAAAGGGCGCGGCGCGTCTCACACCCCGATCGCGCTCACTGTCGGCACTTCGTTAAGTCTGGTCGTGAACCGCGGCGAGCGCATCTCGAACTTCGTCGACCAAGTGTGCTTCTCGACGAGCCCCGCCCGCGCCGGCACCCCGGCGCTGCGACCGAAACCGCTGTTGCAGGCATCCATCGCCGCCATCAGCTTCCCGACTTCTCCCGGTTTAGGTCGAGTTTCAGGCCGGTGCGGAGTGGGGACGGCAGGATCAGGAGATCGCGATGGGAATGCGGATGACGTTCATGGTGCAGACGTTCGAGATCCACCGAAAGCGGCTGCGGCCGGGCAACCGGGACGTGGCGCCGACGGAGAACGATGCGCTGAAGCGGGCGGAGGCGATCGCCGGCCGGATGCCGGGGGCGGCGGCGCTGCGGATGATGGCAGACGACGAGACGGGCGAACTGGAGAGCACGACGATCCTCGGCCAGTTCGGTGAGGTGCCGGAGGTTTTCGCCGAGCAAGTGAGCGGCGGATGACCCTCGTCATCGGCAGGAACGTGCCGTGGCCGGACGGGTGGAAGGCGGGGTGACTTATGCGCAAGTCGTGTTCTGCGTTTGGTCTAATTTTTGTTGTTTGTTCGCTACCCTGGAGTGGAATGATTCAGGGCAGATTGCAACCTGCGAAATCTATAATATGAAATTTGAGTCCTCTGGGGAGGACGCTGTGGCAGATGTTTACTCATACACATTTGGGACGCAGCTTGCGCGGCAAGGTGGTGGAGCCGCAATACCTGTGAGCGGGTCTTTCACCGTCGATTATAACACTTTGAAATTCTCGAATGTTAGCGTTACGGCAAATATTTTTAATTTTGTCTCTGGCTTCGTATTACAATCCGGCAATCCCGATGGCTCTGTCGGATACGAAGTACAACTAAGCTACTAGCCATTTTCTAACGATAATAATTATGTGAATTTTTATTACAGCTCTCAACAGGTCTCATCATTTACTGGTGTAACCTATTTGAGGAGCTTCAGAGACAACACAGTATTTCCCTCGAAATCGACCTTCACGCAAGCTGAACAGGGTTCAGTGCCTGTGTCTGTCGTGGCCGTCTGCTTCACCGCCGGTACCCTGATCCGGACCGCCCGCGGCGAGGTCGCCGTAGAAGATCTGCGGATCGGCGATCAGGCCGTCACCGCCTCCGGCGCCCAGCGACCGGTCGTCTGGCTCGGCCACCGGACCATTGATTGCGCGCGCCACCCCCAGTCAGACAGCGTCCAGCCCGTGCGCATCCGCGCCCACGCGCTCGGCGACAACCGGCCGTCCCGCGACCTCGTTCTCTCCCCGGGCCACGCCGTCTGCCTCGACCTCCTCGGCGAGGTGCTCGTCCCGGCAAGCGCCCTCGTCAACGGCGCCACCATCGTCCGCGACACGGTCGATACCATCACCTACTGGCACGTCGAGCTCGACAGCCACGACATCCTGCTCGCCGAGGGTCTGCCCGCCGAGAGCTACCTCGACGCCGGCAACCGCGCCTTCTTCGCCGAGAGCGATGTCGTCGGCCTCGCCCTCGCGCCCGATGATCGGCCCGTCCATGCCGAGTTCTGCCGGCCCTTCCACGAGGATGGTGTCCTCGTCGATGCCGCCCGTGCCCAGCTCCGCCGACGCGCCGAGGCGCTGGGCTGGCGCCTCGAGACGCCCGAGCCGTTCGCGGATACGCACCTGATGGTGGACGGCCGTGTCGTGCAGCCCGTCCGTTTGGGACTGAGTGGCTGTTTCCTCCTGCCCGCGACGGCGCAGGAGGTGTGGCTGGTCACCCCGACCAACACGCCGCGGAACGCTGCCGTTGGCCTGGATCAGCGACAGCTCGGACTGTCGCTGAGCCGGCTCACACTCGACGACGGGCTTCACGCCGCGCGCGATGTCGCGCTCGACGATGCCTGCCTGACGGAGGGCTTCCACATCGCCGAGGTGGATCACCGCTGGACGGGCGGGCGGGCGCGCCTGCCATCGGACCTGTGGGCCGGCCTGATCGGCACGGTGCGCCTGAGACTGGACTTGCGCGGGCCATCCCTGCCGCGCTGGGAAACGCCTGATGCGGCGGCGACTGAGGCGGAGGACCGAGCCGCGTAGGCCGGAAACGAAAAACGCCCCGCTCGGCGGCTGCCGGCGGGGCTGAAGGCGGGGTCTCGGGTCTGGAAATCCGCCGGAGCAACGGCTCGACGAAGGGGCGGGTTCCGTGGTGCTACTCGTGCCGGTCGACGGTCCGGTTGTGGATGACCTGTTCCCGGTCGATGCTGCGCAGCAGGTCAGTCTGGGCCTCCGCCTCCTCGCGCGTGACCCGAACGCACTCCGCGATCCGCGCCAGGTGCTCGACCTGCTGCCGACTGCTCTCCCGCAGGTCGCGTAGGATCGTCAGCACGGGCCGGCCCTTGCAGATGCACCATGGCCATGGCATCGCCCACCGAGCCGGGCGCCGGAGCCGGCACCTCGCGCTTGTCCTTGTTGGCGCGCAGCACCACGGCGACGCAGGTGACGGCCACCACGCCGCCGACGAAGACCTGCAACGCCGGCATCGACGAGAGCAGGGGGAGCCGTGCGATCAGGTGCTCCATCTACTTCATGCGCTCCAACGCCGCGAGGGCCCGGCCGAGCCGGGACCGGCGGTCCACCGCGTCGAGGCGCGCGACGTAGCATGAGATCGCCTCGAAGTTGGTCAGGGTCCCGAAGACCGGGATGACGAAGGACGGCGCCTCGCCCGTGAAGGCGTCGACCACCAGGGCGAGGGTCAGCTGGCCCATCACCAGGGCGCCGAGCGCCGAGCACACGGCCCGGACGTTGGCGCCGTTCGGCTTCGTGATGCCGTTGTCGATGTGGCCGTTCAGCCAGAACGCTGTGACGCGCAGCACGCCCACCGCCCCGGGGAAGAAGGCCATGTTGCCCTCGCTGAACCCGTGCTCGGCGAGCGGCTCCAGCGACGCGCGTTCCATCGGATCGCCGCGCGGCCGAGGCGGCCTGTGGCCGCATCGACTGCAAGGACCTGCCGGGCCTCGATCTCACCGCCCCGGGCTTCGATGCCTCGGTACTCAGCGAGTTCCGCTCCCGCCTCGTGGCCGGTCACCCCGAGCCCTCCTGCTCGACACGCTCCTGGCCCTGTGCCGTGAGCGCCGGCTCCTGGTGGCGCGAGGCCGTCAGCGCACCGACAGCACGCACGTCCTTGGGGCCGTGCGCAGCCTCAACCGCCTCGGCTGCGCCACCGAGACCCTGCGTGCCGCCCTCAATGCCCTCGCCGTCGCGGCCCCCGGGTGGCTGCGTGCTCACGCCGCGGAGAGTTGGAGCGAGCGTTACGCCAAACCTATGGACGATCCGTACGTCCCGCAAGGCGAGGCGGCCCGTCGGGCTCACGCCGAACAGATCGGCCGCGACGGACACACGCTCCTGGCGGCCGTGTTCTTACCCGACGCACCGGCCTGGCTGCGCGAGATCCCGGCCGTGATCCTGCTCGACCGGGTCTGGGTGCAGAACGTCCAGATCGTCTCGGTCGATGACGAGACTGGCACGAAAGACGACACGGGTCATCCAAGCCCCAAGACCACGCGCGTTGTCGGGCGAACATCCTCGGAAGGCATTCCACCGTCACTGCCGATGATCGCCTCGCCCTATGATCCAGAGACCCACTACGCCAAGAAGCGTTCCACGACATGGATCGGCTACAGGGTCCACCTCACCGAGACCTGTGATGCGGATCGCCCACGCCTGATCACCCACGTGGCGACCACGCTGGCCCCGATCGCCGACCGCGACGCACTCGGGTCGATCCATGCCGACCTGCCGGCCCACGATCTTCTCCCCGACACCCATCTCGTCGATGCCGGCTACGTCGATGCAGACTTGTTGCTCGCCAGTACGCGCGATCACGCCGTGACGCTGCTCGGGCCGAGCCCGAAGAACTGTAATGCTAGAGCATTTTCCGACGAAGTGGATGCCGGTTCGTCGACGAAAATGCGGCAAAATCAAAAACCTAGAGAGCTTCGCGATTGCAACGCGATCGTGAAGCGCTCTAGCAAGCAAGTCGCCGCACGCGAACGATGAAGGCCGCTCCAGGCCACCGAGGCCCGCGCTCACGCAGAAGCGCGCGCTCCGATGGTGATGCCGTCGCGGCCGCGCGATCCGCCGGCCGGGGCTGGGGTCCGATCGGCCGTCCCCTGCGGCGTCGCCCCTACCCCCGCCCGGCCCGCCGCGCCGACACGGTCGCCAGCGCCGCCAGGTCCTTCTCGCCGTCGCCGTGGGCGAGCGCGTCGAGCAGGCTGTCGCGGAGCACGCTGGCGAGCGGCATCGGCACCCGGGCGGCCTCGGCGGCGGCGAGCGCCAGGCGCACGTCCTTGGCGCCGAGCGCCAGCCCGAAGCCCGGCGGCTCGTAGCGGGCAGCCGCGATCGAGGCGCCGTAGTTCCTGTAGACCGGGGCGGAAAAGATGGTGTTCGTCAGGAGGTCGAGGAGGTCGGCCGCCGGCACGCCGTGGGCCTCGCCGAGCGCCGCGGCCTCGCCCATCGCCTCGATCGCCGCGACGATCATCATGTTGCCGGCGAGCTTGACGGCGTTCGCCCGGGCCGGCGCCTCGCCGAAGCGCCAGGTCTTCGCCCCCATCGCGTCGAGGAGCGGCTGCGCCGCGGCGATCGCCGTCTCGGGGCCGGCGGCCAGGATGTTGAGCTTGCCCGCCTCCGCCACGTCCGGCCGGCCGAAGACCGGGGCGGAAACATAAGGCACGCCGGCCCGGCCGTGGACCGCCGCCAGTTCCTCGGCGAGCGCGACCGAGATGGTGCTGGTGCCGAGGTGGAGCCCGGGCCGCTCGGCCTGGTCGAGCAGGCCGCCCTCAATGAGGACGGCGCGCAGCGCGGCGTCGTCGGCCAGCATCGTCACCGCCGCGTCGCCGCGGAACGCCTCGGCCGGTGTCGCCACCGGCTCGGCGCCGTGGGCGCGCAGCGCTTCGGCGGCACCGGGAGAACGGTTCCACACCCGGACCCGGTGGCCGGCCTTGACCAGGTTGAGCGCCATCGGCCGGCCCATCCGGCCGAGCCCGAGAAATCCGACATCCATCGCGATCCGTCTCCCGCGTCGTCGCGCGGGAGATAAGGCGGAATCGCCCGACGTCAGGGCCTCACAGCCCGAGGAGCGCCGCCTTGTCGACGGACAGCACCTCGGCGATCTCGTCCAGCGCCTTGTGCTCCAGCTCGCTGATGCCGCCCTGGTCGGCGACGTCGGCGGCGATGAGGAAGACGTCCTGGCGCTGCTCCAGCGGCCGGTCGGCGATGCCGCCGACGAAGCGCAGGTTCTCGAGCCGCCCGGCCCGGCTCTTGGCCCGGGCGATCGCCTCGTGCAGCTCCTGCTCGAGCTTCAGCACGCCGTAGGACTTGTGCAGGATCGGGTTGTTGCTGAGGTCGGCGAGCGCCGTCTCGATCTCCTGCTCGTCGATCTCCTGGTCGGCCAGGATCACGGCGGCGGCCGCCGAGCAGGCGGCGTGCAGGAAGGCGGTGTCGCCCGCATAGGACATGACGACCCGGCCGACCCGGGTGAAGGCATCCTGAAACAGCCCCATGGCACGTCCTTCGGTCAAGGTCCCTCGGCCGGCCGCGGGCGGCCCTCCCCGCGCCTCTCCGGGCGCGCGGTCGCCGATGGATGCATGCGCCCGCGCCCGCCGGCAAGGGCGGCACCGGCCCGCGCGGCGCGGCGGAGTGCCGAGGACGGCGCTCCAGCCTACGAAAAACCGCCGGCGTGCCCCGCCCGACACGCGCGCGAGGCCCCTCTACATGGCGGCGACCCTACATGGCGATGACCTGCCGGATCGCCTCGCCGCGGTCGAGCCGGTCGAAGCCCTCGTTGATCTGGTCGAGGGTCAGGGTGCCGGTCATCAGCTTGTCCACCGGCAGGCGGCCCTGGCGGTACATGGCGATGTAGCGCGGGATGTCGCGGGCCGGGACGCAGGAGCCCATGTAACTGCCGCGCACCACCCGCTCCTCGCCGACGAGGCCGACCGGCGGCAGGGTGAAGCTGTGGTTCGGGTTGGCGAGGCCGGCGGTCGCCGTGGTGCCGCCCCGGCGGGTGATCCGGTAGGCGGTGTCGAAGGCCTTGACCGAGCCCGCCATCTCCAGGGCGTAGTCGACGCCGCCGTCGGTGGCGTCCCGGATCGCCGCGACCGCATCGGGATCGGAGGCCAGGAACGCATCGGTGGCGCCGAGTTCGCGGGCGATCCGGAGCTTGTCCTGCGAGAGATCGACCGCGACGACCCGGCCGGCGCCGCTGGCCACCGCCCCGATCAGCGCCGAGAGGCCGACGCCGCCCAGGCCCACCACCGCGACGCTCTGGCCCATCTGCACCCGGCAGGTGTTCACCACCGCGCCGACGCCGGTCATCACCGCGCAGCCGAACAGGGCCGCCTCGACGAGGGGGATGTCGGGATCGATCCGCACGATCGAGCGGCGCGAGATCACCGCGTACTCGCCGAAGGCCGAGACGCCGCTGTGGTGGCTCACCTCCACCCCGTCGCAGCGGATGCGCTTGGCCCCCGACAACAGCGTGCCGCGGCCGTTGGCGGCGTTGCCGGGCTCGCACAGGGCCCCGCGTCCCTCGCGGCAGGGCGCGCAGCCGCCGCAGGTCGGCACGAACGACATCACCACGTGGTCGCCGCGCTTGAGATCGGTGACGCCGGGGCCGAGCTCCTCGACGACCCCCGACGCCTCGTGGCCGAGCGCCACCGGCACCGGCCGGATCCGGTCGCCGTTGATGACCGAGAGGTCGGAATGGCACAGCCCCGCGCCCGCGATCTTGACCAGCACCTCGTCGGGCCCGGGCGGGTCGAGCTCGATGGCCTCGATGGTCAGCGGCCGGGTCTCGGCATAGGGCCGCGCCACGGGGGCGTGGTGCAGCACGGCGGCGCGAACGCGTAGGGGCACGATTCATCCTCCCGACGGGACGCGTCTTGATGCGGGCCCCGGCGGGATCAGGCTGGCAGCGGCCCCGCCGGCGGTCAACCGGCCGCGACGCATGCCGCCCCGGAGGGAGCCGGCCCGGGGCGGCTCACGCCGCGTCGTGCGCGCCGGCCCGCCAGAACGGGCGGCGGGATTCGGCGACGGCCTCCCGGCGGCTCAGGCCGACATCGGCGAGCATCGCGTCGGTCATGCGGGGCAGGTCGCGGGAGAGGGCGCGTCGGGCCGACCAGCGGCGCAACCAGCCCCGCAGGATCGCCACGCCGGCCAGGCGCGGTTCGTGCACGCGGCTCACGGTCAGCGTCCGCGGAGCGCCGGCGAGGCGGTGCATCGGGAACGGGATGACGGTGGCGGCCACGGCGGATCTCCTTCTTGTCTCGCCTCCATCCCTACCCGCGCGGATCCTCGCCGTATATTGAGTTCTTCCACGCGCTTCGTGCACAAAGCTCACGGATGGACCCCATGCGCCAGCTGCCGCCGCTCGCCTCCCTGCGCGCCTTCGAGGCCACGGCGCGCCTCGGCTCGGTCACCAAGGCGGCGGACGAGCTCGGTCGCACCCACGGGGCGGTGTCGCGCCAGGTGCGGGCGCTGCAGGAGCAGGCCGGCACCGCCCTGTTCGAGAAGGCCGGGACCGGCCTGCGGCTGACGCCGGCCGGCGAGGCGTTTCGTGGCGTGGTGGCGGGCGTGCTCGACGAGCTGGAGCGGGGCTACCAGCGGCTGCGCGATGCCGGGCGCGGGGCCACCGTCCACCTCGCCTGCGGGGCGACCTTCGCGATGCGCTGGCTGGTGCCGCGGCTGTCGGGCTTCTACCGCGAGCGGCCGACCGTGGAGGTCCGGCTCTCGATGACCTCGGCGCGGGCGCCCCGGGACGACGGCGCCGACCTGATGCTGAGCTGGGACCGGCTCGCCCGGCCGATTCGCGACGAGGCGCGGGCGATCCGCCTCGGCGACGTCGCCTTCGGCATCGTCTGCGCCCCGGCCTACCCGGTCCGGGCGGAGGGCGGGCGCCTCTGCGCCGAGACCCGGATCCGGCACGAGCACACGCCGCATTCCTGGCCGGCCTGGGAGGCGGCGACCGGCCGCGAGCTCGCGGCCGCGCGCGACATCGCCTTTCCGCATAACGGCCTGTGCATCGAGGCGGCGCTGTCGGGCCTCGGCGTCGCCCTGGTCGAGCAGATGCTGGTGCGCGACGACCTCGCGGCCGGGCGCCTCGTCGCGCCCGCAGGCTTCCACCGTTTCGCGAACGGCTTCGCGGCCCTGCCGGCGCCCGACCGTCCGCTCTCGCCGGAGGCCGCGGCCTTCCTCGACTGGCTGCGCCGGATGCTGGCCGAGGAGGCGTGAGGCCGACGCCGCGCCGTCACACGTTACCGAATCCTTTCACCAGTCCGGCGGTGCGTCCGTCACGGAGCCGACGGTCACCAGGTCTCGGCGGTCGACACAGGCGGCAAGTATGCCGTTGCGTTGCGGGAAAGACACGCAGCAACAGACCCGAACTCAACATGGCTAATTTTGCATATTTTTTGAGCAGATGCACAACATTCGGTTTTGCCACGTTCCCGCCATACTGCCAGCTTGACCGCAGTTGGCCCGGCCGTCACCGGCCCCAGATGGACTCCTCACCGTGGCAATGCGCTTCACCCTCAGCAGCCTGACCGTCGCCCTGCTGTCGACCGGCTCCGCCCTGGCCGCCGACCTGGCCGCCCCGGCCCCTGCCCCGGTGGCGGTTGTCGAGCACTGCAAGGCGACCCTGTCGCTGCCGGCCTATGGCGGCGTGATCAAGCCGAACCCGAACCCGTCCTGCTTCACCCTGGGCGGCTTCGGCGACATCTATGTCGGCGGCGCGATCACCGGCTACGCCTACACCCAGACCAACCCGTTCCCGTTCTCGGCCGCGCCGCTGCCGAGCGACCGGGCGGCCCGGGTCGACTTCACCAACATCCAGGGCTGGATCCAGAAGGCCGACGGCCCGTTCCAGTTCTACGTCCAGGCCGGCGCCTACGCGATCCCGGCGCTCGGCTTCCTGAACTACAGCGCCCTCGACCAGACCGACCTGCTGTTCACGCCGCTGCCGGTCGCCTTCGGCAAGTACGTCTTCAACGACAACTGGTCGATCCAGGGCGGCCGCATGCCGACCCTGATCGGCACCGAGGCGCCGTTCACCTTCCAGAACCTGAACATCTCGCGCGGCCTCCTGTTCAACCAGGAGAACATCATCAATCACGGCGTGCAGGTGAACTACAGCGACGGGCCGTGGTCGGCCTCGGTCGCCGGCACCGACGGGTTCTTCTCCGGCAACATCAGCTGGCTGACCGGCGCCGTCACCTACAAGCTCGACGACAACAACACCTTCGGCATCAACGGCGGCCTCAACCTCGACCGCACCGACGTGCTGTCGCGCAGCCTGCGCTACTCCTACGCGACCCCGCTGTTCCAGCAGAACAGCGGCATCCTGTCGATCAACTACACGTACTCGAACGGGCCGTGGACGATCACGCCCTACTTCCAGTACACGAACGTCGCGCGCGACTTCAAGATCGGCATAGCCGAGGGCGCCTCGACCTACGGCGGCGCGGTTCTCGCGAGCTACGCCTTCAACGACAACTTCGCGCTCGCCGGCCGCGTCGAGTACATCGCCCAGACCGGCGACCGCTTCGCCGGCGGCACCAGCCTGCTCTACGGCGCGGGCAGCTCGGCCCTGTCCTTCACCGTCACCCCGACCTTCACCTTCGACCGCTACTTCGTGCGCGGCGAGTACTCGCGGGTGCAGCTCTACGACATCAGCCGCGGCGACCTCGCCTTCGGCACGCTCGGCACCGGCTTCGGCCGCACCGGCAACCGCACCTCGCAGGACCGCTACATGATCGAGGGCGGCATCACCTTCTGATCGCCCGCCCGACCGTCGGGTCCGTCCTTCCGCGCCCGCCCGGGACCTCCCGGGCGGGCGTTCCCGTTCGTGCGGGAGTTGCGCCGGGCGCACGGACCGCTACAGACCGGGCATCACCCGCGGAAGCCGCCCGATGAGCGTCCTGCCCGACACCCCGACCCTGGTCGCCTACCTCGCCGCCTGCCTGGTGCTGTTCGTCACCCCCGGGCCCGACATGAGCCTGACGCTCGCCCGCACCATCGGCTCGGGGCGCCGGGCCGGCATCGTGACGGTCCTGGGCACGAGCCTCGGCACCCTGATCCACACGCTCGCCGCGGTGCTCGGCATCTCGGCGCTGATCGCCGCCTCGGCCACCGCCTTCACGGTGCTGAAGGTGGTCGGCGCGCTCTACCTCGCCTGGCTCGCCATCGACGCGCTGCGCCACGGCTCGGCGCTCACCGTGCGGGCCGAGACGGTGCGGGGCGGCCTGTGGCGGACCTTCTGCCTCGGGCTCGGGGTGAACCTCACCAATCCCAAGGTGGTGCTGTTCTTCCTGACCTTCCTGCCGCAATTCGTGCGCGCCGATTCGCCGAACCCGACCGGCCAGCTCGCCTTCCTGGGCCTCGCCTTCGTCGGCCTGGCCCTGCCGCTCGGCATCCTGATGGTGCTCGGCGCCGCCCGGGTCACCGGGGCGCTCCAGGCTCGGCCGCGGCTGATGCGGGGAATCGACTGGCTGTTCGCCGGGCTGTTCGGGACCTTCGCGGCCCGCATCCTCCTGACGGTGCGCTGACCGCTCACGCGGAGGAGGCGACGAGGCGCAGATGCGTCGGCACCGGGCGGCCGGAGGCCCGGCAGACGCGGTCGCGGCCGGCCGCCTTGGCCTCGTAGAGCGCCGCATCCGCCGCCCGGTACAGGTCGGCCGGCGTGTCGGCGGACGCGGACGGGGCGAGGCCGACGCTCACCGTCACCGTCCCGGCCGGGATGCCCGCCTGGTCGACCGCGAGCGTCGCCACCCCGGCGCGCAGGCGCTCCGCGACCCGGGCCGCCCCCTCCTCGTCGGTGTCCGGCAGGAGGAGGGCGAATTCCTCGCCGCCGATCCGGCAAACGAGGTCGTGCGGCCGGTGGATGGCCGCCGACAGGCAGCGCGCCAGCCCGCGCAGGACCTCGTCGCCGACGGCGTGGCCGTGGCGGTCGTTGATCCGCTTGAAGTGGTCGGCGTCGACGATCAGCAGCGACAGCGGCCGGCCGGAGCGGGCGGCCTCCCGCCAGGCCGCGTCGAGGGCCCCGTCGAAGCGGCGCCGGTTCGGCAGCCCGGTCAGGCCGTCGGTGAGGGAGAGGCGGGCGAGCTCGGCCTCGACGGCGCCGCGGCGGCGCAGCTCGCGACCGCACAACAGGGCGAGCAGCAGCGCGACGCAGAAGAGCGCGAGCAGCGTGCCGCCGATGACCAGGGCCTTGGCGCGCCAGCCGGCCTCGATCTCCTGGGTGCTGACCCCGAGGGCGAGCAGCAGCGGCAGGTTGCCGACCGGCTTGAAGGTGAAGAGCCGGTGCACGCGATCGCGCGCGGCCCAGTCGGCGAAGCTGCCGGTGCGCTCGCGCAGGACGCGCTGGAAGTTCGGCATCGCCGAGAGGTCGCTGCCGACGTCCCGCACGTCGTAGGGGAAGCGCACGATGCGGATGCCGTCCTCGCGCACGAGGTTGATGCTGCTGTCGCGTCCGAGATCGAGCTTCTCGAGGATCTGCGTGAAGTGGGACAGCTTCAGCGTCGCGACCGCGACGCCGCCGAACGAGCCGTCCGGCTTCGCGATGCGCCGGCTGAACGCCACCGTGTAGGCCCCGGACAGCCGCGACAGGTAGGGCTTGCTGACGTAGAGCCCGGCATCCGGATCGCGCCGGTGGACCTGGAAGTAGTCGCGGTCCTCGAAGGTGCCGCCGGCCCTCGAGGGGTAGCGCGAGTTCAGGATCCCGGTGCCGTGCTCGTCGAACAGCACCAGGATGCCGAAGCCGTCGGCGGTCACGACGCGGTCGAACAGCACCAGCCGCCGCAAGTCCTCCGGCGCCCCAGCAACGGCGGGGTTCTCGACCTTCGCGATGAGGCCCTGCAGCGCCAGGTCGGTGATCTCGATGTTGCGGGCGATGTCGCGCTCGACCACCTCCAGCAGGCTGCGGGACGTCTCCTCGGCCCGCTGCCACATGTCCCGCCGCATCTCGTAGAGCATGAAGCCGGACACGACGAGCATCCCGAGGGGCGCCAGCAGGCCGAGCACGATGCTGACCCGGACGGCCTGCGGGCCGGCGAGGAGGCGACGCGGCAGCGACATGGATGACGGTCTCTCGGGTAGGCGTCCTGCGGGATGCGACTTCGCGCCCGCAACTCTAAACAGGACTTTCACGCCCGTCACGGGCGCCCCGATTGGTTGCATGGACCGCGAGCGACTTTCGCGCACGCGGTTACCATTTCGACAAGAGCAACCGGACGATCGACCCGATCGGGGGTCAGCGCCGCGGGGCGGCCCACATCGTGGGGGCGCCGCGCCCGGCGAAGCGCCCGGCGGCGAGCCAGTAGACGAGGCCGGCCACCCCGCCGGCGCAGAACAGGATCGCCGTCACCCGCCCCTCCCCGGCCCCGGCGGGTCCGGCCCCGCCCCGCATCAGCCAGGGCAGGAGCGCGGTGAGGAGGCCGGTGGCGCCGCCGTACCAGGCGAGCGAGCGGAACCGCAGCACCTCGCCGACGACGGCGTTGAGGGCGGGGGGCACCGCGACGAGGAGCAGGATCGCCCGGCCGAGATTGACCGCACCCTCGACCATGCCGGGATCGGGGGCGTAGCCCTCGGCGAGGTCGGAGAGCACCGCCTCGAGCCCCGACAGGCCGAGGGTGCCGAGGAGGTCGCGCAGGACCGGATCGAGCACGACGCCGATCCCGAGGGCGAGGCCGCCGCAGGCGATCGCCATCAGGAGCGCGGTCGCGACCGCGAGGAGGCGCCCGAGGGACATGCCTTGGGCCCGCTCAGTCGTCGTCGTGGGCGCCGGCATAGACGCCCTCGGCGCCGATGCCCTCTTCCAGCATCATCCGGGCGCGGGCGCGCAGCTTCTCGGTCTCGCTCTTGAGCTGGCCGCAGGCCGCCAGGATGTCGCGGCCCCGCGGCGTGCGCACCGGCGAGGCGTAGCCGGCGTTGAACACGATCTCGGAGAAGCGCTCGATCCGCTCCCAGTCCGAGCACTCGTACTTCGAGCCGGGCCAGGGGTTGAACGGGATCAGGTTGATCTTGGCCGGAATGCCCTTGAGCAGGCGCACCAGTTCGCGCGCGTCGCCGTCGGAATCGTTGACGCCCTTCAGCATCACGTACTCGAAGGTGATGCGGCGCGCGTTCGACACGCCCGGATAGTCGCGGCAGGCCTGGAGCAGGTCGCGGATCGGGTACTTGCGGTTGAGCGGCACCAGTTCGTTGCGCAACTCGTCGCGCACGGCGTGGAGCGAGATCGCCAGCATGGCGTTGGCCTCAATGCCGAGGCGCTCGAATTGCGGCACCACGCCGGAGGTCGAGACGGTGATGCGCCGGCGCGAGAGGCCGAGCCCCTCGTGGTCGCTCATCACGCCGACCGCGTCGATGACGTTGTCGACGTTGTAGAGCGGCTCGCCCATGCCCATGAAGACGATGTTCGAGACGAAGCGCGAGCCGTCGACCGGCACGAAGGCGCCCTTCGGTGGCGTCCTACCCGGCCAGTCGCCGAGGCGGTCGCGGGCCACGACGAGCTGCGAGACGATCTCCTGGCACGACAGGTTGCGCACCAGGCGCTGCGTGCCGGTGTGGCAGAACGAGCAGGTCAGGGTGCAGCCGACCTGCGACGAGACGCAGAGCGTGCCGCGGTCGTTGGCCGGGATGTAGACGCACTCGATCTCGGCGCCGCGGTTGTGGTCGTGCTTGCCGGTCGGCGGCATGCGGATCAGCCACTTGCGGGTGCCGTCGCGCGACACCTGCTCGCTCACCACCTCGGGCCGGTCGAGGGTGTGGATGCCGGCGAGCTGCCCTTTCAGCACCTTGCTGACGTTGGTCATCTCGTCGAAGGACGCGGCCCCCCGCACGTTGATCCAGTGCCAGAGCTGGCCGGCGCGCATGCGCTGCTCGCGCTCGGGCACGCCGATGGCGGCGAGCCGGCCCTTCAGGGCCTCGCGGGTGAGGCCGACGAGCGAGGTCGGGCCGGTGGCCTCCAGCGCCTCGGGACGGATCTCGGGGGTCTTCTCGATCGCGGGAGCCGGACCGGGATGGGCCTCGGTGGGACCAGCGCCATTCCCGCGCCGGGCGGAGTCGAACGACGCCGTCGCCATGATACTTCTGACCTTCGGATGAAACGGATTGAACCGGGCATATAAGGGCAATCGGGCCGAAACGCGATGGCCCGCGGGCAATCACGCCGCCCGCCCCTCGCCGAGCCGGGCGATCTCCCAGGGCGGCGCGATCTCCTCCCGGGTGGCGCAGAGGCCCGCCCGCACCATGGCGCGCCCCGCCTCCGGCGCCGCCGTGAGGACGCAGAACGGCACCGCCAGGAGGCTGCCGAGCGTCAGCGGCAGGCTCCAGGCGAGCAGCGCCGGCGAGACGAGGGCGAGCGCGCCGCAGACGAGGAGCCCGAACAGCGTGACGCCGGGCAGGGCGGCCAATCCCTCGCCCCAGCGCAGGCCCCGCGCGTCCCGGTCCTGGGCGCTCCAGCTCCCGGCCCGGCCGAGCGCGAGCCCGATCATCGCGCCGGTGAGCCGCACCGACGAGGCGCCGAGCAGCAGGAACGAGGCCGCGACCTCGGCCAGCATCCCGGCGAGGAAGCGGGCGCCGCCGCCATGGGCCGCACGGGCCTCCCGGTCGGCCAGCACGGCGGCATAGCCGGCGAGCTTGGGGGCGAGCGAGAGCAGGAGCCAGACGAGGTAGAGCGCGGCCGCGCCCGCGGCCGGGCCGTCATGGGTCGCGGCGCGCCACGGCAGGAGCAGGAGCGCCAGGGTCAGGGCCGGCGGGTTGAGGAACATCAGCACCGCCCAGACGAGCTGGAACCGGCTCATCGGCAGGAGGCCCGGCATCGGCGGCAGGCGCAGGTACTGCAGGTTGCCCCGGCACCAGCGGGCGTCGCGGGCGAGGTGGTCGAGGAGCGTCGGCGGGTTGTCCTCAAAGCTGCCCTCCTCGATCGGCAGCACCCGGACCTCGTAGCCGGCCCGGCGCATCAGCACCGCCTCGACCTGGTCGTGCGACAGCACCGCGCCGCCGCCGCGCAAGGCGGGCAGCCGGCAATGCGCCGCGAAGGGGGCGATGCGCACCACCGCGTTGTGGCCCCAGAACGGGCCGCATTCCGCCCCCCACCAGGCGGCGCCGAGCGTGTAGGGCAGCATGCCGTGGCGCATGCCGAACTGGAACAGCCGCGCGAAGGCGCTGGCGGCGGGAGCACCGACCGCGAGGCTCTGGAGGATGCCGAGGCGCGGATGGGCCTGCATGATCCGCACGAGGCGCAGGATCGCCGGGCCGGTCATCAGGCTGTCGGCGTCGAGGGGCAGCATCAGGTCGGCGTCGCTGCCGGCGCAGAACTCCTGCAGGTTGCCGGCCTTGTAGCCCGCGTTGTCGGCGCGGCGCCGGTAGCGGATGCGGGCGGCCTCCGCCTCGGGCAGGCCGGCGCGCCAGGCCGCGACCCAGTCCTCCTCCGCTTGCGCCACCTCGGGCCGGTCGCTGTCGCTCAGCACGTGGTAGCGGAACGCCGCCCCCTCCCCGGTACGCTCCAGGCTCTCGCGCACCAGGGCGAGGCGCGACAGCGCCCGGGCCGGGTCCTCGTTGCGCAGGGTCATCACCACGGCAGTCGTCAGGTGGAGCGGCGTCTGCGCCTCCCCGGCCGCGGCGTGGGGCGCGGCGGCAAGCAGGCCGGCCCGGCCGGCCCGCAGCAGCAGGTAGCCGATCGCGGCGTTCCAGACGCCGAGCACCGTCCAGGGCAGGGTGGCGATCCCGCAGGCCAGCAGCGCGAGGTCGAGCCCGTCGAACCCGTCCTGGGCCAGCACCGCGGCCAGCGCGGCCGCGAAGGCGAGGCCGGTGACGAGGGTCAGCCCGAGCACCGCGAGACGGCGGCGGCGCAGGGTGGTGCAGGCTTGCAGGCCCGTCGGCGTCGTGAGAGGAGCGCGGGCGGAACTCTCCGCGCGGGCGAGCACCGAGGAGTCGGTTTGCGGCATCGTCAGGCATCCGAGGGCGGCACGGCGGAGACCGTGCGGGCGCTCTGGTATAGCGCGGCCGGGCAAGCGGAGCTGCGACACGAGCGCCTGCCGGCGCCCGATCCCGACGAGGTGCGCGTGCGCACCCTGTGGACGGCGCTGAGCCGCGGCACCGAGCGGCTGGTCTTCGAGGGCCGGGTGCCCGCGGCGGTGGCCGGGCGGATGCGCGCCCCGGCGCAAGGCGGCGAGTTCCCGTTCCCGGTCAAGTACGGCTATTGCGCGGTCGGCGAGACGCAGGAGGGCGGTCACGTCTTCGCGCTCCAGCCGCACCAGGAGGGGTTCGTCGCCCCCCGGGCGACGCTCTGCCCGCTGCCCCCGGATCTGCCGCCGCGCCGCGCGGTGCTCGCCGCCAACATGGAGACGGCGCTGAACGCGGTGTGGGATTCGGGCGCCGGACCGGGCGACCGGATCGCGGTGGTCGGCGGCGGCGTGGTCGGGCTCCTCGTCGCCCATCTCTGCGCCGGCCTGCCGGGGGCGGAGGTCGAGCTGATCGACCGCGATCCCGCCCGCGCGGCGACGGCCCGGGCGCTGGGTCTCGCCTTCGCCCTGCCCGGGGCGGCCCGGCCGGAGGCCGACCTCGTGGTCCATGCCAGCGCCAGCGCGGCCGGCCTCGACCTCGCCCTCTCGCTCGCCGGCGACGAGGCGGCGGTGGTCGAACTGAGCTGGTACGGCACCGAGCCGGTCGCGGCCCCTCTCGGCCTCGCCTTCCACGCCCGGCGCCTGCGCCTCGTCGGCAGCCAGGTCGGGGCGGTGGCGGCCTCGCGCCGCCCGCGCTGGAGCCACCGGCGGCGCCTGCTCAAGGCCCTCGACCTGCTGCGCGACGAGCGCCTCGACGCCCTCCTCACCGAGGAGGTCGCCTTCGCCGACCTGCCCGCCGCCCTCCCCCGCCTGCTCAAGCCCGGCGCGCCGGGCCTGTGCACGGTGATCCGCTACCCGTGATCCGCTACCCGTGATCCGCTCCTGAGGAACCCGCCCATGTACGCCGTCGAAGTCCGCGACCACGTGATGATCGCCCACAGCTTCCGGGGCGATCTGTTCGGGCCGGCGCAGGCCCTGCACGGGGCGACCTTCGTGGTCGACGTGGCGTTCTTCCGCGAGAGCCTGACCCCGGACGGGGTGGTGGTCGATATCGGCCGGGCGAGCGAGGCGCTGAAGACGGTGCTGGCGCCGCTCAACTACCGCAACCTCGACGAGGTGCCGGAATTCGCCGGAGAGAACACCACCACCGAGTTCCTGAGCGGCCACATCCACCGGGCGATGGCCGCCGCCGCCCGGGCCGGCGACCTCGGCCCCGGCGGCGAGGGGGTGAGCCGCATCCGCGTGACCCTGCACGAATCCCACCTCGCGCGGGCCTGGTTCGAGGCGCCGCTCGGCTGATGCGCCTCGTCCTCGCCGTCCCGGGCGACCTGGCGGCCCCGACCGGGGGCTACGCCTATGCGCGCCGGATCCTCCGGCATCTGCCGGCCCTCGACGTCGCGGCCGAGCCGTTGCGGCTGCCGGACGGCTTCCCGGATCCGGGCGCCGACGACCTCGCCCGCACGCGGGCCGCGCTGGCGGAGGTTCCGGCACAGGCCGCGCTCCTCGTCGACGGGCTGGCCTACGGCGCGCTGCCGCCGGAGCTGATCCGCGCCGTCGGGCGGCCGATGGCGGCTTTGGTCCACCACCCCCTCGGCTACGAGACCGGGCTGGCACCCGAGCGCACCGCTGCCCTGGTGGCGGGCGAGCGGGCGGCGCTGGCGCTGGCGAGCCGCGTCGTCGCGACGAGCCGCTACACCGCCCGGCTGCTCACCGCCGAGTTCGGCGTGGCACCGGAGCGGATCACCGTGGCGGAGCCCGGCACCGCTCCGGCCGCTCGTGTGGCGCCGCGCACCGGCGCGTCCGTCCGGTTGCTCGCCGTCGGGACCGTGAGCCCGCGCAAGGGCTACGACGTCCTGGTGCGGGCGCTCGCGACGCTCGCCGACCTCGACTGGTCGCTCACCGTCGCGGGCAGCCTCGACCGGGCGCCGGAGAGCGCCGCGTCCCTGCGCGCGCAGATCGCCGCGGCGGGCCTCGCCGGGCGTATCACGCTCGCCGGCGCGGTGGCGCCGGAGACCCTCGACGCCCTCCATGCCGGGGCCGACATCGCGGTCTCGGCCTCGCTGTTCGAGGGCTACGGCATGGCGCTGACGGAGGCGCTGGCCCGGGGCCTGCCCCTCGTCGCCACCACCGGGGGGGCCGCCGCCGAGACGGTGCCGGCGGGCGCCGGCCGCACGGTGCCGCCCGGGGACGCCCCTGCCCTCGCGGCGGCGCTGCGCGACCTCATCGCCGATCCCGCCCGTCGGGCCGAGGCCGCCGCCGCGTCCTGGGCGGCCGGGCAGCGCCTGCCGGACTGGCCCGACACCGCGGCCGCCATCGCCGCAGCCCTGAGGACACCATGAGCGGCTTCAGCCCCGACTGGCTCGCCCTGCGCGAGCCCGCCGACCACGCCGCCCGCGATCCGGGCCTCGTCGCCGCGCTCGCCCGGGTGCTCCGGGGGCCGGTGCGGGCGGTCGATCTCGGCTGCGGCAGCGGCTCGAACCTGCGGGCGCTGGCGCCGCATCTCGGCCCGGACCAGGACTGGGTGCTGGTCGACCACGATCCGGCCCTGCTCATCGCCGCCCGGTCCCGACTCGCGGCCTGGGCCGAGCGGGCGGAGGCGGCCGGCGACGGGCTGGTCCTGCACCGGGGTGGCGCCCGGATCGCCGTCCGGTTCCGGGCCCTCGACCTCGCCGCCGGTCCGGAGGCGGCGCTCGCGGAGGCGCCGCACCTCGTCACCGCGGCGGCGTTGTTCGACCTCGTGTCGGAGGCCTGGATCGCCGCCCTGGCGCGGGCGGTCGCGACGGCGGGCGCCGTCTTCTACACCGCGCTCACCTATGACGGGGCGGAGCACTGGACGCCGCCCCACCCGGCCGACGCCGCGATCCACGCCGCCTTCCTCGCCCACCAGGGCGGCGACAAGGGCTTCGGGCCCTCGCTCGGCCCGGCCGCGACCGAGGCCCTGGCCCGGACCTTCCAGGCCCACGGCTACGCGGTCGAGACCGCGAGCAGCCCCTGGCGCCTCGGACCGGGCGAGGCCGCCCTGCTGCACCAGCTCGCCGAGGGCACCGCCCGGGCGGCGGCCGAGACCGGACGGGTCACAGCGGAGGCCGCCGAGGCGTGGCGCGAGGCCCGGCGGGCGCCCGGGACGGGGGCGGTGATCGGACACCGGGACCTGCTGGCGGTGCCGCCGTCGGCCTGACGGGCCGTCGGAGCGGATCGAGCAGCGAGGCCATCCGTGGTGCCGTGCCGGTCCCGGCTGTGCGGTCCGGGACTGATCGGACGGGTGTGAACCCCTCGCGAGACGAGCCGAGCGCGGGTTTCCCCCGACCGTCTTACCCGGACGGGAGAGGGGAGACATCCGTCATCGTTATCCGGATAGATCGCACCGAGATCGCGTCACAGGGGCAGCACCCCGTCGCTCTTCACCTCCTCCATCACCGCGTAGGTCCGGGTGTTGTTGACGCCGGGCAGCGACAAGAGCCCCTCGCCGAGGAAGCGGCGATAGGCCGGCATGTCGGCGACCCTGGCTTTGACCAGGTAGTCGAACCCGCCGCCGACCATGTGGCATTCCAGGACCTCCGGGGCGCGGCGCACCGCGGCGGCGAAGCGGGCGAAGGCGTCGGGCGTGGTCTTGTCGAGGGAGACCTCGACGAAGACGAGCAGGCTCAGGCCGAGGCGCTGCGGGTCGAGCCGCGCGCCGAAACCCGTGATCACCCCGTCCTTCTGCAGCCGGCGCAGCCGCTCGCCGGTGGCGGTGGGCGACAGCCCGACCCGCTCGGCGAGCTCGACGTTCGGGATTCGCCCCTCGCGCTGGAGGATCCTCAGGATCTGCCGATCGACCCGGTCGAGCCCGTCCGTCATTCTCTCCGCCAAAGCCCGGTTTTACCGCCGATCCTGCGGCAAAGCCCCGATAAGCGCCATCGAAGCGCGGCGAAAGGGCGAATACGCTGGGGATCGTTCAGCCGCCCCGCCGGAACCGCCCCGATGCCCGCCGCGCTCCCCGTCTTCCACGCCCCCTACGCTGCCGACGATGCCGCCCTGGCCCGCACCTTCCTGGAGCGGGCGAGCCTGCCGCCGGAGCGCGAGGCGAAGGTCGACGCGCTCGCCCGCGACCTCGTCGGGGCGATCCGACAGGAGACCGGGGGTCTCGGCGGCGTCGAGGCGATGCTGCGCGAATACTCGCTCTCGACCAAGGAGGGGCTGGCCCTGATGGTGCTGGCCGAGGCCCTGCTGCGGGTGCCCGACGCCGCCACCGCCGACCGGCTGATCGAGGACAAGCTGCGCTTCGGCGGGTTCGAGCAGCACGCCACCCGCTCGGACGCCCTGCTGGTGCGCTCCTCGGCCTGGGCGCTCGGCCTCTCGGCCCGGATCATCCAGCCCGGCGACACCCCGGAGGGCATCCTGGCCGGCCTCGCCAAGCGGCTGGGGCTTCCCGCCGTGCGCCAGGCCGCCCGCCAGGCGATGAGGGTGATGGGCGGGCATTTCGTCCTCGGCGAGACGATCGAGGCGGCGCTCAAGCGCTCGGCGAGCGGACAGGGCCGGCTCTACCGCTACTCCTTCGACATGCTGGGCGAGGGCGCCCGCACCGCCGAGGACGCCCGGGCCTACCGGGAGTCCTATGCCGCCGCCATCGAGGCGATCGGGCGCGCCGCCGGCAACAACCCGCTGCCCGACCGGCCGGGCATCTCGGTCAAGCTCTCGGCGCTGCATCCGCGCTACGAGGCGGTCGGCCGCGAGCGGGTGATGGCCGAATTGGTGCCGGTGCTCCTCGACCTCGCGAAGGCGGCCAAGAGCTACGACCTCAACTTCACGGTCGATGCCGAGGAGGCCGACCGGCTGGAACTCTCCCTCGACGTCATCGCGGCGGTGCTGGGCGACCCCGCGCTCGCCGGCTGGGACGGGTTCGGCCTCGCGGTCCAGGCCTACCAGAAGCGCTGCCTGCAGGTGATCGACCACGTCGCCGACCTCGCCGCCCGCCTCGACCGGCGGCTGATGGTGCGCCTAGTGAAGGGCGCCTACTGGGATACGGAAGTGAAGCGGGCGCAGGAGCGGGGCCTGCCCGACTACCCCGTCTTCACCCGCAAGAGCATGACGGACCTGAGCTACCTGGCGGCGGCCGAGCGGATGCTCGCCCATCGCCCGCGGCTGTTCCCGCAATTCGCCACCCACAACGCGCTCACCGTCGCGGCGATCGTCGAGCGGGCGGGCCCCGAGGCCGGCACCTACGAGTTCCAGCGCCTGCACGGCATGGGCGAGGCGCTCTACGCCCGGCTGCTGTCGGCCGTGCCGGGGGCGGCCTGCCGCACCTATGCGCCGGTCGGCGGGCACCGCGACCTGCTGGCCTACCTGGTGCGCCGCCTGCTTGAGAACGGCGCCAATTCCTCCTTCGTCTCGCAGGCCGCCGACCCGGCGGTCCCGGTCGAGACCCTGCTGCGCCGACCCGCCGAGAGCGTCGGCAATCCCGACCGGGCCCGGCACGCCAGGTTGCGCCGCCCGGCCGAGATGTTCTCCCCCGAGCGGACCAACTCCGCGGGCGTCGAGTTCGGCGACCGGGCGGCGCTGGAGCGCCTGACGGATGCGGTCGCCGCCGCGCGCGGGCCCGCCGAGGCCGCCCCGGTGATCGACGGCGCGACGCAACCCGGCACGGCCCGCGACGTGGTGAGCCCGGGCGACGCCCGCACGGTCGTCGGCACCGTGATCGAGGCCTCGCCCGAGATGGCGGATGCGGCGATGCGGGCCGCCCGCACGGGCGCGCGCGCCTGGGGTCGGGTTCCCGCAGGGCAGCGCGCCGCCGCGCTGGAGCGGGCCGCCGACGCGATGGAGGCCGCGACCGGCCGGCTGATCCACCTGCTCCAGGCCGAGGCCGGCAAGACCCTCGACGACGCGGTGGCGGAGCTGCGCGAGGCGGTCGATTTCTGCCGCTACTACGCCGCACAGGGGCGCACGCTCTTTGCCACGCCGACGAATCTGCCGGGCCCGACCGGCGAGAGCAACCGGCTGTCCCTGCGCAGCCGGGGGGTGTTCGTGGCGATCTCGCCGTGGAACTTCCCGCTCGCGATCTTCGTCGGCCAGGTCGCAGCGGCGCTGATGGCCGGCAACGCGGTGGTGGCGAAGCCCGCCGAGCAGACGCCGCTGGTGGCGGCCGAGGCCGTGCGCCTGCTGCATCGCGCCGGCATCGCGGTTGGCGCCCTCCACCTCGTGCCGGGCGACGGCGCGGTCGGGGCGGCGCTCGTGGCGCATCGGGACGTGGCCGGCGTGGTCTTCACCGGCTCGACCGAGGTGGCGCGCCACATCAACCGGGCGCTCGCCGCCAAGGACGGGCCGATCGTGCCGCTGATCGCCGAGACCGGCGGCATCAACGCGATGCTGGTCGACGCGACGGCGCTCCCCGAGCAGGTCGCCGACGACGTGGTGATGTCCGCCTTCCGCTCCGCCGGCCAGCGCTGCTCGGCTTTGCGCCTGCTGCTGGTGCAGGAGGACGTGGCCGACAAGGTGATCGGCATGGTGGCGGGCGCCGCGCGGGAATTGCGCTTGGGCGATCCGCGCGACCCGGCGACCCATGTCGGTCCGGTGATCGACGCCGAGGCCCGCGCCCGCCTCGACCGCCACGGCGCCGCGATGCGCCGGAGCGCGAAGGCCCGCTACGTCGGCGAGGTGCCGGGCGAGGGCCATTTCGTGGCGCCGCAGATCTACGAGATCGCCGGCCCCGAGGCGCTGACCGAGGAGGTGTTCGGACCGATCCTGCACGTCGCCCGCTACAGGGCCGCCGACCTCGACCGGGTGCTCGAAGCGATCGATTCCACCGGTTACGGCCTGACGCTCGGCGTGCATTCCCGCATCGACGCCACGGTGGAGCGGGTGGTCGACCGGCTCTCCACCGGCAACGTCTACGTCAACCGCAACATGATCGGCGCGGTGGTCGGCGTGCAGCCCTTCGGCGGCCACGGCCTGTCGGGCACCGGCCCGAAGGCCGGCGGGCCGCACTACCTCACCCGCTTCGCCACCGAGCAGACCGTGACGATCAACACCGCGGCGGCCGGCGGCGACGCGGCGCTGATCGCCATGGAGGGGTAGGGGCGGCTCAGCCGTAGCGCCGCGCCGCCTCGACCGTCAGCCCGAGGCCGACCGAGCCGAAGGTGTCGCCCTCGACCACCCGGGCTTCCGGCGCCGCCGCCAGGATCGCTTCGCGGACCGGGGCGAGGCGGGTCGAGCCTCCGGTGAGGAACAGGGCGTCGATGGCGGACGCCTCCACCCCGGCATCGCGCAGGCAGCGGGTGATGCAGGCGCCGATGCGCCGGGCGAGGTCGGCGGAGTGGCGCGCGAGGTCGGGGCGGCCGATCTCGGCGACGAGGCCGGGCTCGACCCAGCCGAGGGGCAGCACGACCTCGTCGATCTCCGACAGGGCGATCTTGGCGTCCTCGATCTCCATCGCCAGGGTGTGGCCGCGCTCGGCCTCGATCACCGCGGCGAGGCGGTCGATCAGGTCCGGCCGGGCGACGTCGCGGCGGAGCGAGCGCAGCTCGCGCAGGGTCTTGCCGTCGTAGAGCCGGTTGATCTGAGACCAGGTGGCGAGGTCGTGGAAGTAGGACGACGGTACGTCGAGGCCCGGCCGCTGCATCGGGCTGCCGAGGCCCAAAAGCGGCATCACCTCGCCGACGCTGAGGGTACGGTCGAAGTCGGTGCCGCCGATCCGCACGCCGTCATTGGCCAGGATGTCGCCGGCCCGCTCCACCGCCCGGTGCCGCTCGGGGCTCAAGCGCACCACCGAGAAGTCCGAGGTGCCGCCGCCGATATCGGCGATGAGCGCCACCTCCTCGCGGGCGAGGCCGCGCTCGTAGTCGAGCGCCGCGGCGATCGGCTCGTACTGGAACGACACCTCGGTGAAGCCGACCTCCCGGGCGATGCCGGCCAGCGCGTCCTCGGCGCGGCGGTCGCCCTCCGGGTCGCCGTCGACGAAGTGGACCGGCCGGCCGTGCACCACCTCGGTCAGGGCCTCGCCGGCCTGCACCTCCGCCCGCGCCTTCACGGCGGCGAGGTAGCGGGCGATCACCGCCCGGAACGACAGCCGGCGCCGCCCGACCAGGGTGGTCTCGTCGAGGAGAGAGGAGCCGAGCACCGACTTGAGGCTGCGCATCAGCCGCCCGGGCGTCCCCTCGACATAGGCGGTCATCGCCGCCCGGCCGATCGCCTCCTCGCCGCCGGGCGGGAAGAAGATCGCGCTCGGGATCGTGACCGCCTCGCCCTCCAGCCGCGCGAGCGCGATGTCGCCCCCGGCGGGCGCGACGAGGCCGAGCGTGGTGTTCGAGGTGCCGAAATCGAGGCCGCAGGCCTTCATGCCGAATCTCTGACGGTGCCGGGAGGGAGGGCGCGCGACCTAGCGGGTTCCGCCCGCCCGGTCCAGCCCGGGAGGCGTCGGCCCGTCCTGTCGCAGCGGAACAATACCCGGCCTCGCAGGTTCATCAGACCTGAGCAGTCGACGAACTGCACGAACCGAGGAGCTTCCCATGAGCAGCACCACCGACAAGATCAAGGGTCTCGCCAACGAGGCGGTCGGCAACGTGAAGCAGGGTATCGGCAACGTGACCGGCAACGAGAAGCTGCAGGCCGAGGGCAAGGCCCAGGAGCTGAAGGGCGAGGCCCAGAAGACCACCGGCGACGTCAAGGACGGCATCAAGAATGCCGCCGACACGGTGAAGAGCAAGCTCTGATCCGCGCGAGGGCCGGCTTCGCGCCGGCCCGACCGCAAGCGGACGTTCGGGCCGGTCCCTCGCAGCTCAGGCGGGAGGCCGGCCTTTTCGTTTTTTCGCGTCCGCCGAACCCTTGCTCGAACTTGATGGAGACCGCGATGAACAGGGACCAGATCGAAGGCGGCCTGCGCCACCTCAAGGGCCGCGGCCAGACCGCGTACGGCGCCGTCGCCGGCCGTGCCCGGCCGCAGGCGGAGGGTGCGTTCAACCAGGTGGTCGGCGGCGCCCAGTACGCCTACGGCCGCGGCCGCCGCGTCGCCGAGGAGCTGACGCATGACGGCGCCGCGCTCGCCGGCGAGATCGAGAAGCGCGGGCGCGACGCCTACGCGCGCGGCGTCTCGGCTTACGGCGAGGCCCGCCATCGCGGTCGCTCCGCCCTGCGCCGGGCCGAGTCGCACCCGACCGAAACGGTGCTGGCGGTCGCCGGCCTCGCCTTCGTCGCCGGCTGGCTGCTCAAGGGCCGCCGCTGAGCCCCTGACCGGGGCCGGAGGCGCTTGCGGCCGGCGTGCCGTCGCTGCAACGCAGCGGCGCTTCGGTTGCAGCGCGGAGGGCGTGGACCGGTTCGGCCTCGCCTCACGGGTGCATATGCTCTAGCTTGGCGTCATTCCCGCGCCAGCCGAACGACCCGATGACCCAGAGCACGCCCCCCGGTCCGCCCACGATCGCCGCGGCCGACGCCGCCCAGGACGGGGCCCCGAGGGGCGCCGGCCCCGCCCTGCCGCCGTCGGTGCAGGAGCATCTCGGCGAGCGGCTGCGCGCGCATTACGCCGCCGTCGAGGTGGAGGCGGCCCCCGCCGCCTTCGCCGACCTGCTCGGACGCCTGGAACTGGCGCTCGCCGCGCTCGGTGCGCCGAAGAAGGACGGTTTTCGCGACGACCTGCTCGCGGCGACCCCGTCCCTGCGCCGCTTCGCGCTGACGCTCACCGCCAACCCGGCCCGGGCCGACGACCTCGTCCAGGACACGATGCTGAAGGCCTGGCAGAACCGCGACCGGTTCGAGGCCGGGACGAACCTCAGCGCCTGGCTGTTCACGATCATGCGCAACGCCTTCTACTCCGAGCACCGCAAGCGCTCGCGCGAGGTCGAGGACAGCGAGGGCGCCTACTCGGCCCGCCTGACCTCCGCCCCCAACCAGGGCGACCGCCTCGACGTGCAGGACCTCCAGGCGGCCCTCAACAAGCTGGTGGCCGAGCAGCGCGAGGCCCTGATGCTGGTCGCGGTCGGCGACCTCTCCTACGAGGACGCGGCCGCGCTGATGCAGTGCAAGGTCGGCACGGTGAAGAGCCGGGTCTGCCGCGCCCGCGACAAGCTCGCCGAGCTCCTCGGCTATTCCGGCGGCGAGCTCGGCGCGGACCGGCTCACCCGCTCGGTGATGGGGCATGCCGGCACCGTCTCGCTCGACGGCTGAGACCGACGGCCCGCCGGGACGGCCTGCGGGATCCGGTCCCGGCTCCGGCGCGTCCGCCGCGCCGGCATGAACCGGGCTCGCCGGAGGCCGGCAGGCGCACCGACGTCGCCGTCTCGTCGGCGCTCGAGAACCCGGGGTCCCGGATCTCCAGATTTCGGGCCTGTCGCGGAGCCGGATCCTCCGCTCCGGGCGCAAGACCCGCCCGACTTCGGCGAGAGAACGCGCGTCACCGCTTCGGGCTGACCTAGAGATGCGTCCGGCGCTAGGCTTTCGGCGCGGGACCCGACGCGGGAAGTCGTTTCATGGGCAGGGATGAGACCATCGAACGCGCCGTTCGCGCCTGGTCTGCGGAGACCAGCGAAACGCCGCGACACTAATCGTTACGCTGGCATCGACTCCGAAATCGTCTGCTTCACTCAAGTATACATTGTTTTATTTTGCGCTTCCCAGGAAAATCTCAACCATAATTTGAATACTAACGCAGCAAAAGCTGCCCGTCATGAGCGGAAAAGTCCGTTCCAATCACCAATCAGGTAGTGCGGCAGAGTATCTGATACGAAAAACATCGCAACCTCGGCTGAACGAGATAGGCCGGAATCGGTTCTGAAACGTTCGAAATACGACAGACAAGGAACAACATCACCATTAAACTAATTCCCGTCTCGCATCAGCCGCGGGGATGCGCGACGCGCGAGGAAGGGGCGGCGGAGCCCGCCTCCGGCGATCCATCGTGCTGCGGCCGGACCGCGAGGCGGATGCCCGATTTTCCGGAGACGACAACGGTGAATGCGCCGGACGATTCACGAGCCCTCGCAGCCGGCCTCTTCGAAGGCAATCTCCTGCTCGAAGCCCTCGAGACCCGGGATCGCGCCCTGCTGGCGCCGTATCTCGAGCGCGGCCATCGCGCCCGCGGCGCCGTGCTGTTTCGTGCCGGCGAGGACGTATCGCACGTCACCTTCCCGCTGAACCAGACCACCGTGACGCTGGTCTCGCGCATGAACGACGGGCGGATGGTCGAGACCGCGACGGTGGGGCACGAGGGTGCGGTCGGCGGCATCGTCAGCCAGGGCTACCTGCCGGCCTTCAGCGAGGCGGTGGTGCAGGTCGCCGGCGACGTGCTGCGCCTCGACGCCGAGCGGCTGACCCGGGCCCGGGCCTCGTCCCCGAGCCTGCGCGACCTGTTCGTCCGCTACTCCGACTGCCTGCTCGCCCAGGTGCTGCAATCGGTGGCGTGCAACGCCGTCCACCCGATCGAGGAGCGCTGCCTGCGCTGGCTCCTGACCTTCCAGGACCGGCTGGGAACGCCGGTCCTGCCGGTGACCCAGGAGATGCTGGCCGAGATGCTCGGCGTGCGCCGCACCTACCTCACCGGGGTGATCGGGGCGCTGCAGCGCCGCGGGCTGATCTCGGTGCGCCGCGGCCAGATCACCATCCTGGACCGGGCCCAGGCCGAGCGGTCGGCCTGCGAGTGCTACGGCCGGGTCCGGCACCATTTCCGCACCGTCCTCGGCGCGGTCTATGCCGAGAGCGGCGCGATCGTGGCGGTCGATCCGACGGCCGTGCAGGACAAGAAGCCGGATTAGGCGGGGGACGTCGCGCGTCGGGACGCCCTCGCCCGGCCCCGCGCCGGGCGGGCGGGGAGCCCGTGGCCGAGGACCGCGATCGCGTCGCGGGCGGGCCGTCCCGCCCGGATCCCTGATGGGGCCGGCCCGGGGCAGCCGACGGTCTCCTGCGCGAGGCGCTTCGGCGGCCGGCGGGGGGATGCACAGGGGAACGGCCGTGCTATGGCGCGGCCGGGCGCCGGTGCTATGAGACCGCCGCCGAGGGTCGCGGAAGGGGGCGACGGACCAGTGAACGACCGCCGCGAAACCGACCGCATCGACGCCGAGATCGGCCGGTCGGCGCCCAGCCACGATCCGTTCGCCGCCGCGGTGCGCGCCACGCGGATGCCGATGCTGATCACCGACCCGCACCAGCCCGACAACCCGATCATCTTCGTCAACGCGGCCTTCTCCAAGCTGACCGGCTACGGGCGCGACGAGATCCTCGGGCGCAACTGCCGCTTCCTGCAGGGGCCGGAGACCGACCGCGCCGACGTCGACAAGATCCGCGACGCCGTCGAGCGCCGCGTGGCGATCGAGATCGACCTCCTGAACCACAAGAAGAACGGCGAGCGGTTCTGGAACCGGCTGCTGATCTCGCCGGTCTTCGACCGGGACGGTGCGCTGACCTACTTCTTCGCCTCGCAGTTCGACGTCACGCTGGAGCGCGAGCACCTGCACAACCTCGGCGAGGCGCTGCGCCGGCGCGAGCAGATGCTCGACGCCCTGGTGCGCTCCTCCTCCGAGGTGCGCTACCGGATCAGCGCCGACTGGAGCCGGCTGTACCAGCTCTCGGGCGGGGACTTCCTGTCGGACACGACCTCGGCCAGCGCCGACTGGCTGGAGACCTACATCCCGCCCGAGGACCGGGCGGCGGTGCGGAGCGAGATCGAGCGCGCGATCCGCACCAAGACCTCCTACAGCCTCGAGCATCAGGTCTACCTCGCCGACGGCTCGGTCGGCTGGGCTTCGTCCCGCGCCGTGCCGGTGCTGGACGGGGACGGCCGGATCACCGAGTGGTACGGGGCGGCCACCGACATCACCGGGCGCAAGCGGGAGGAGGCGGCGAGCCGCGACCTCACCGCCTCGCTGGGCCGGCAGGTCGCCGACCGCACGGCGGAAATGCGCCTCTACGGCGACATCGTGCAGTCGAGCGCCGCGCCGATCTGCGCCTTCGACACGCAGTACCGGCTGATCGCCTTCAACCAGGCCCACAGCGACGAGTTCTACCGGATCTTCGGCACCCGGGTGCGGGTCGGCGACGTCTTTCCCGACCTGTTTCCGGCCGACCAGGCCCCGGTGATGCGCGGCCTGATGGCCCGGGCGCTGTCGGGCGAGAGCTATACGGTGACCGAGGAGTTCGGCGATCCGGGCCTCGCCAAGCTGGCCTGGGAGGTCACCTACTCGCCCCTGCGCGACGGCGACGGCCGGGTGATCGGCGCCTTCCACCATGCCCGGGACATCTCCGACCGGCTGCGCGCCGAGGCGGAGCTGGCCGCGACGCAGGAAGCCCTGCGCCAGTCGCAGAAGATGGAGGCGGTGGGCCAGCTCACCGGGGGCCTCGCCCACGACTTCAACAACCTGCTGGCCGGCATCTCGGGCTCGCTCGAGCTGATGCAGACGCGCCTGCAGCAGGGCCGGTTCAAGGACGTCGAGCGCTACATGGCGGCGGCGCAGGGGGCGGCCAAGCGCGCTGCGGCGCTGACCCACCGGCTGCTGGCGTTCTCGCGCCGCCAGACGCTCGATCCGCGCCCCACCGACGTCAACCGCCTGGTCGCTGGCATGGAGGAGCTGATCCGCCGCACCGTGGGACCGGGCATCGCCCTCGAGGTGGCGGCGCGGGGCGACTGGCCGGCGCTGGTCGATCCCTCGCAGCTCGAGAACGCGCTCCTCAACCTGTGCATCAACGCCCGCGACGCGATGCCCGAGGGCGGGCGGATCACGGTCGAGACCGGCAACGCCGCGATGGATGCCGGGACGGCGCGCCGGCACGACCTGCCGGAGGGCGAGTACCTGGCCCTCAGCGTGACCGATACCGGCACCGGCATGACGCCGGAGGTGATCGCCCGGGTGTTCGAGCCCTTCTTCACCACGAAGCCGATCGGCGAGGGCACGGGCCTCGGCCTGTCGATGATCTACGGTTTCGCCCAGCAATCCGGCGGCCAGGTCCGGATCGCCTCCGCGCCCGGCGAGGGCACGACGGTGAGCCTGTACCTGCCGCGCCACGACGGCCCGGCCCCCGCCGACGCGGAGGCGACGGCGATCGCGGAGCTGCCGCGGGCGGCCGAGGGCGAGACGGTCCTCGTCGTCGACGACGAGCCGACCGTGCGGATGCTGGTCACCGACATCCTGGAGGATCTCGGCTACACGGCGATCGAGGCGGCCGACAGCGCGGCCGGCCTCAAGGTCCTGCGCTCGGACGTGCGCATCGACCTCCTCGTCACCGATGTCGGCCTGCCCGGCGGCATGAACGGCCGCCAGATGGCGGAAGCCGCGCGGGAGACCCGGCCCGACCTGAAGGTGCTGCTGATCACCGGCTACGCCGAGACGACGATCCTCGGCAGCGGCCGCCTCGCGCCCGGCATGTCGGTGCTGACCAAGCCCTTCGCCGTCGAGGTGATGGCCGCCCGCATCCGCTCGATCATCGAGGCCGGCCGCGAGCGGGCGCGGAGGGACGCCTGAGCGCCGTCCCTGCTCACCCGGTGCGGCGCGCCGTCCAGCGTCCAGAGCACGGGCTGATCCCCGCCAGGCTCCAGCGGCCGCTGCCGGCGGTGCCGCGCAGGCGGCCGCTGACCGAGACGCTGGCGAGCCCGCTGCGGATCGTGCCGGTGATGCGCCCGTCGGTGCCGGCACGCCCGGAGGCGTCGACCCCGTTGCCGCCGGCATCGTCCACCACGCCGTCGCGGATCACGATCGGGTAGCGGTAGGGGCCGGTGCAATTGCCGGTCTCGGCGGTGGCGACGACCGACCAGGCCCCGTCGAAGCGTCCCGCCGACGGCGCGGCCGAGGCCGGGCC
Organism: Methylobacterium sp. ap11; assembly: GCF_900110515.1. Classification (NCBI taxonomy): domain Bacteria; kingdom Pseudomonadati; phylum Pseudomonadota; class Alphaproteobacteria; order Hyphomicrobiales; family Methylobacteriaceae; genus Methylobacterium; species Methylobacterium sp. ap11. The sequence goes on from NZ_FOEB01000015.1 coordinate 64,747, forward strand.
GGCAAAGGCAGGGAACAGGGCCGGCGCGAGGATTGCGGCGAGGGCCGGAAGGCGGGATGAGGTCATGGTCTCCTCTCGGGTCGACGACGTTCGCTGCCGGGCCGGGCACGGATGGGGGGACCATCCCGCGCCCGGCCGGCGACCGTTCCGAACGCCTCGGGGGACGGCGCCGGAACGATGGGGGACGCCCGCGGGGGGCGGGGATCGGGACGGGGAGCCCCGACCGGGGCTCCGCTCTCAGGCGTGCCCGAGCTCCTGGGCGAGCCGGTCGCGGGCGCGGCTGACGCGGCTCTTCACGGTGCCGGAAGGACAACCGATGACCACGGCGGCGGCCTCGTAGGTCATGCCCTCGACCCCGACGAGGAGCAGCGCCTCGCGCTGGCCCGGCTCGAGCCGGTCGAGGGCGTCCTGCAGGTCGCGCAGGTCCGCCCGGTGCTCCTGCACGGCGTCGCTCGTCAGGGCGGCGGAATGGACCCCGTCGGGATCCGCCACCTCGAGGCGATGGCGCCGGCGCCCGTTGAAGAAGCCGTTGCGCAGGATCGTGAACAGCCAGGCCGGCAGGCTGGTGCCCGGCACGAACTGGCGCCGGTGCTCCCAGGCCTTCAGCAGGGTGTGCTGCACGAGGTCGTCGGCATCGGCGCCGTGCTGGGCGAGCGACAGCGCGTAGCGCCGCAGCCGCGGCACCGCGCCGAGGAGCTCGTCCTTGAACGCCGCCGACACCTCGCGCCCGGCCTCGGCGCTCTGGAGCGCCCGCGTCAGCCGCGCCAGCACGTCGCCGAGGCGCGAGCCGGCCTCGACCGCGACGATCTCGGGATAGTATTGCCGCAGCTGCCGGCCGAGATGCGACTGCATCAGGGCGAGGGCGGCGTCCGGTGCGGCATCCGGTTCGCGCGTCACGTCGTCTGTTCCCACGGTCCAGGACCCGTCAACGTTCGTCCCGCCGGGCTAGACCGCTCGGCCCAACGGACTAGTCCCGTGGGGCAGTGCGGGGAGCAGGCGACGACACGATTTATTTCTGGTCGCCGGCAATTACGTCAATGATACGATTTTACCGGTGAAATCGCCTGCCGCCACGGAACCCGATGGCGCGCGATCCGTTTGTGCTCCGCTGCCCGAGAGGTGGCCGCGAGACCGCCGCCCCGGCGGTCCGCCAGCACGAAGGGACCGCACCGGCCGTGACCGCAGGCGTCGACAGGCATGAACTCCGGCAGATCATCGCCGGCCTCAGCGAGGGCGTGATCCTGGTCGAGCCCGACCAGACCATCGCCTACGCCAACGAGGCCGCCCTCGCGATGCACGGCGCCGAGAGCCTGGACGAGATCGGCCCGACGGTCGACGCCTACCGCGAGCGCTTCGCCCTGCGCTACCGCAACAACCGCGCGCCGGAGAACTACCCGATCGAGCGTGTGGTGGCCGGCGAGCGCTTCCACGACGTGGTGGTGGAGGTGACCCGCACCGACAAGCCGGATGTCGGCTTCGTGCATTCCCTGCGCAGCCTGGTGGCCACCGACCGGGAGGGCAAGCCGAGCTGCCTCGCCCTGATCCTCAAGGACGTGTCGGACCAGTTCGAGGCCGAGGAGCGCTTCGAGCGCACCTTCAACGCCAACCCGGCCCCGGCCGTGATCACGCGGCTCGCCGACCTGCGCCACGTCAAGGTCAATGCCGGCTTCCTCGAGATGACCGGCTACACCCGCGACGCCGTGATCGGCCGCAGCGTCTACGAGGTCGACGTGCTGGCCAACGCCCGCAACCGCGATCTCGCGGTGTCGCGGCTGAACCAGGGCGGCACGATCCCCCAGATGGAGGCGCGCCTGGAGCTGCCCGACGGCGGCGGCCGCTTCGTCATCGTCGCCGGCCAGCCGATGGAGATGGGCGACGAGCGCTGCATGTTGTTCACCTTCGCGGACCTCGAACTGCGCCGGAAGGCCGAGACGGCCCTGCGCCAGAGCGAGGAGCGCTTCGCCAAGGCGTTCCGGCTCACCCCGGTGCCGACGCTGCTCGCCCGCGCCGAGGCGTTCCAGGTCACGAGCATCAACGAGGCCTTCGGGCGTGTGTTCGGCTTCGGCGAGGACAAGGTGGTCGGGCGCTCGCCAGCGGAGTTCGGGATCTGGGTCTCGGACGAGCAGCGCCGCCGCTTCGAGGACGTGCTGACGCGCACCGGCTACGTCCTCGGCCTCGAGGTCTGCCTGCGCCACGAGAGCGGCGCCGACCTCGACTGCCTGGTCTCGGCCGAGCGCGTCGTCATCGGCGACGACGAGTTCGTCCTGATGGTCCTGCAGGACATCACCGAGCGCAAGCACACCGAGCGCGAGCTGTTCGACGCGATCGAGACGGTGATGGCCGACACCTCGTGGTTCAGCCGGGGCCTGATCGAGAAGCTCGCCAACCTGCGCCGGCCGGGGCGCGAGGCCACCGGGGCCGCGGTGCCCGACCTGACCCTGCGCGAGCGCCAGATCCTCAACCTGATCTGCTCGGGGCTCGACGACGACGCCATCGCCCGCAAGCTCGGCCTGTCGCGCAACACCGTGCGCAATCACGGCGCCGCGCTCTACCGCAAGCTCGGCGTCCATCGCCGGACCGAGGTGATCCTGTGGGGCCGCGAGCACGGTTTCCCGCTCCAGGCTTCTGGTAGCTGATGTTCAGCATACCAGTATCGTTTTACCATTGAACGCGCGCCGGGAGGGCACATCTGCAGGCCGGTCGGAGTTGTCTCTCACTCTTCACGGAGTTGCTCATGACCAAGCGCGCGACATCGACTTCCACCGAGCAGGTCAAGGGCTCGGTGAAGGAGGCCATCGGCAAGATCACCGGCGACGTCCGGGTCGAAACCGAGGGCCGGCGTCAGAAGGGCGACGGGCACTCCCCTCGGGGAACCGCACCGCGCCGGGACTGACGGCACAGGTCATCCGGCGATCCCCAGGGGTCGCCGCCCCACCCACCCCGATCACCAGGAGACTTCAGATGGTTGACACCGATCGCCTCACCGGCGCCGCCCGCGAACTCGGCGGCAAGATCCAGGGCGCCGTCGGCGACCTGACCGGCTCGCACCGCGATTCGGCCGAGGGCCGGTTCCGCGAGGCCCAGGGCGCGGCCGAGAACGCCTACGGCCAGGCCAAGGACGGCGTGCGCCACGCCGCCGACCGGGCGCAGGACTACGCCGGGGACTTCGCCCACGACGCCCGCGGCTATGCCGAGGACGCCCGCGATTACGCTGAGGACGCCTACGAGCGCGGCAGCCAGGTCCTGCGCCGCGGCACCCGCCAGGTCGGCCACCAGGTCGCCGAGTACCCGGTCGCCTCGCTGGTGATCGCCGGCCTCGTCGGCTTCGGCCTCGGCCTCCTCGTGAGCGCCAACCGCGACTGATCGCGCGACCGACCGCGTCGCGGCCGGACATCGCGAGCCCCGGGGAATCCGGCGCAGGAGAGCGCCGCGCGGCCCCGGGGCCGCCCCGACCCATCGATGCATGAACGACCCGGAGTAACCACGTGACCATCCAGACCCCCGTTTCCCCCCTCGCGACCGCCGCCCAGGCCGACACCCGCGCGGTCCTGCTCAACCAGGTCTCCTGGGGCGCCATCTTCGCCGGCGCCGTCACCGCCCTGGTGACCCAGGTGATCCTCAACCTCGTCGGCGTCGGCGTCGGCCTGTCGTCGGTCGGCGTGAACGCCAGCGACAACCCGGCCGCCTCGACCCTGTCGACGGGCGCCGGCCTGTGGTTCGTGGTTTCGGGCATCATCGCCTCGCTCGCCGGCGGCGCCATCGCGGGCCGCCTGTCCGGCAAGCCGCTGCCGGGCGCGGCCGCCCTGCACGGCCTCGTCTCCTGGGCGGTGACGACGCTGGTGGTGATCTACCTCCTGACCTCGGCGGCCAGCGGCCTCGTCGGCGGCACGCTCAGCACGGTCTCGGGCGCGCTCGGCGGCGCCGGCAACCTCGTCGGCGGCACCGTCCAGACCGCTGCCCAGGCCGCGGCCCCGTCGCTGTCGAAGGTCCAGAACCCGCTCGAGGGCATCGAGGACAAGGTGCGCCAGCAGGCCGCCGGCCAGGACCCGCAGGCCGCCCGCGACGCCGCCGTGGCCGCCGTGCGCGCCGTGCTGACCGGTGACGCGGCCCAGAAGGAGCAGGCCAAGAACCGCGCCGCCGACGCGCTGGCCAAGGCCCAGGGCATCTCGCCCGACCAGGCCAAGACCCAGATCGACGACTACCAGAAGCAGTACGAGCAGGCGGTCGCCACCGCCAAGCAGAAGGCCGAGGCCGCGGCCGTGACCGCGAAGTCCGCCGCCACCCAGGGCGCCTTCTACGCCGCCATCGCGCTGTTGCTCGGCGCCGCCGCCGCCTTCTTCGGCGGCCGCCTCGCCGCCCCGAAGCTGGTCGGCGCCTACGACACCACCCGCCGCGTCTGACGCGGCGCCGGCCCCCGCCCGCCGGGCGGGGGCCGGTCCCCTCCTCCCCGTTCTTCACGTCCCTGAAGGAGAGATTTCGATGAGCAGCACCACGGACAAGCTCAAGGGCCTGGCCAACGAGGCCGTCGGCAACGTCAAGCAGGGTGTCGGCAAGGTCACCGGCAACGACCACCTCGTCGTCGAGGGCAAGGCCCAGGAGCTCAAGGGCGAGGCGCAGCGCACCGTCGGCGAGGCCAAGGACGGGCTGAAGAGCGCCGCCGACAGCCTGCTCGGCCGCAAGTAAGGCCCGACCAGGCCACACCCGACACCCGCGGCGGGCCCGCCCCGCCGCCCTTCCGTTTCGAGACTCAGGAGGACAGCATGAACCGCGATCAGATCCGTGGCGCGTCCCGTCACCTGAAGGGCCGCGCCCAGACCGCCCTCGGCGGCCTCACGGGCGACCCGGCCCAGCAGGTCCGCGGTGCCGCCAACCAGGTGGCCGGCGGTGCGCAATACGCCTACGGCCGCGCTCGCGACCGGGCCGAGGACCTCATCGACGACGGCCGCCACCTCGCCGAGGCTGCCCGCGAGCGGGCCGAGACCCTGGCCGGCACGACCCGCGACTACGCCGAGGACTTCGCCGACACCGCCCGCAAGCAGGCCGGCCACGTCCTCAAGGACGGGCGCCACGCCGCCCGCGAGGTGCATCGCCGCGGCCAGACCTACGGCCGCCAGGCCCTCGCCTACGCCGACGGCCACCGCGCCAACACCGTGCTGGGCATCGCCGCCCTCGCCTTCGCGGCGGGCTGGCTGATCCGCCGCCGCCACTGAGGCCGCGGTCGCGACCGGGACGCCGTCCGGACACCCCTTCCCCGGCGGCGCCGACCGCCCCCCCGCGCGACGGAACCTTGGCGTCCGCCGCGCGGGGGGGGGCAGCGGGAGCGGACAGGTCGGGCGCCGACCAAATCAGGTGACGGCAAGGGTGATGGTAAGCACGACTACCGCCTCGCGACGTTCATCCCGACGATTTATTCCGGGACATCGAGCCAGCACCTGTCTTTCTGTCGCATCCCGCGCGCACGACGATCGATTTGTATCGGGATCTTTTCCCGTTTGCGGACGTTATCGATTCGATCAATCCGCAAGCACTGAGAAGGAGACCACCATGCTCCGCAAGATCTTCATGCTGTTCGTCCTGCCGAAGCTGATCGCGCGCTTCAATCGCCGCGGCACCAGCCCCCGGCACGGCCGGACGTACTGATCGGACCCGGCTGACCGGCTGCACGAATCGAGGACAGGGACCGACACTTTCATGAAGCTTTCCATCGTTGCCGCCACGACCCTTGCGGCCCTCGTCCTCGGCAGCCCCGCCTCGGCCACCCCGGCCGAGACCGGTGCCGCTGCGGCGGCCCTCGTGCGCGGCGACCTGCCGACGGAATTCTCGCAGTACCGCCGCTTCGGCCGACCCCACGGCTATCGCCGGGGATACGGGTTCCGGCGTGGCTACGGCTATCGCCGCGGCCCAGGCGTCGGCGCCGCGGTCGGGGCGGGCGTGGCGGGCCTCGCGGCCGGCGCGATCATCGGCGGTGCCATCGCGAATTCGCAGGCCCAGGCCGCCCCGGTGGTGGTCCAGGGCGGCCCCGACCCGGAGACGGTTGCCGCCTGCGCCCGGCGCTTCCGCTCCTACGACTCGGCGAGCGGCACCTACCTGAGCAACGACGGCACCCGCCGTCCCTGCCCGTGACACTCTGCACGGCCGTCGTCCCCGGGGGAGTCCCCAGGGGCGGCGGCCGTGCCGTTCGGGGGCGGGAGCGAACCCGGCCACCATCCCACCGTTGTGCCGGCATGTCAGCACGCACCCCACTCCCCACTCGATCCCTGTCGCCCGCCGCCGGCCTCGCCCTGGCGGGAACCGCCCTCCTCGCCGCGGGAGCGGTCGAGACCGGTCGCCGCGCCCGGGCCGCCGAACGGGCGACGCCGCCGGTCGGGCGGTTCGTCGAGGTCGGCGGCACCCGGCTCCATGTCCTCGAGCGCGGGCACGGCCCAGCCCTCGTCCTGCTCCACGGCAACGGCAGCCTGATCCAGGACTGGCTGGTGAGCGGCCTCGTCGACCGGGCGGCGGCGAGCCACCGGGTGATCGCCTTCGACCGGCCGGGCTTCGGCCACAGCGAGCGGCCGCGCAGCCGGATCTGGACCCCGGCGATGCAGGCCGGCCTGATCCGCGGCGCGCTGCACAGCCTCGGGGTCGAGACGGCGACGATCCTCGGCCATTCCTGGGGTACCCAGGTGGCGATCGCCCTGGCGCTGCAGGATCCCGGCCGGGTACGGTCCCTTGTTCTCGAATCCGGCTACTACTTTCCCTCGCCGCGGATCGACGGGATGCTGTTCATGCCCCAGGCCCTTCCCGGCCTCGGCGATCTGATCAGCCACACGGTCGCGCCGGTCACCGGGCGCCTGCTCTGGCCGCGCATCCTGGCGCGCCTGTTCGGGCCGAGCCCGGTGCCGGAGCGCTTCGCCAGCGACTTCCCGGTCGAGATGGTGCTGCGCCCCTCGCAGCTGCGCAGCGCGGCCGCCGAATCCGCCCTGATGGTGCCGGACGCCTTCGCGCTCCGGCCGCATTACGGCGAGGTGCGCCCGCCGGTGACGATCCTGTCCGGCACGGGCGACCGCCTGGTCTCCCACGTCGGGCAGTCGGTGGCCCTGCATCGCCGGATCCCGGGCAGCCGCCTCGTCGCGGTCGAGGGCGCCGGCCACATGCTGCACCAGATCGCGCCCGACCGGGTGCTCGATGCCGTTTTCGCCGCATGAGGGACGCCGGATCGTCCCGCACCGGCCACGAGAATCGCCGCCCGGCGCGCCACCCGATTGCATCGCGATCGGGCGCTGCTCTAGGAGGTGACTCGACGTCCGCCGGCCCCGGCCGGCTCCCTCCTGAGCGGTCCTTCCCGACGTGACGATCCTGAAACGTGCGCGGCGCCTCGCCGAGACGGGGCGCCAGTGGTTCGTGCCTCCCCCGGGCCCCGTGGCCTGGGGCCGGCTCTACAATTGCGGCGTCCTCGTCGCCCTCAACCCCGAGGCCGACGCCGATGCGGTGAGCCTCGGCCTGGCGCAGGGCGGCGAGCGCGACCAGGCGCTCCCCTTCGACCGGCGCTTCGTCGAGGCCGGCGTCACCTACCTGCACGCCGCCCTCGATCCGGCCTTGCTGACCGGCGCCGGCCACCTGCGACTGACGGTGACCGAGCCGGGCCGGGCCGAGCAGCAGCGGATCGCGGTCGGGCCGGGCCACCATACGATCCACTTCGACGGCGTCTCGGGCGGGGTGCTCTCGGGCTGGGTCTCGTCCCTGTCCCCGGACCCACTGCCGGCCCTGCACCTGATGGTGGATGGCCTCGAGGGCGAGCCGGCCCGCCCGGACGTCTACCGGCCCGAGCTGCGCTTCGGCGGCCGCGAGGGCGGCTGGAACGGCTTCCGCTTCACCCTGCCGGCCTGGGCCCTCGACGGGCAGCCCCACACGATCGGCGTGGGGGCCGGCGGCACGGTCGCGACGCTCGGCGCCTACGCGCCGCACCTGCGCGCGAGCCTCTACATCGAGGCGCCGGACCGGGTCACCGGCTGGGTGTTCGACGAGGCCGGGCCCGACCGGCCGACCGTCGTACGGGCGGTGCGCTTCGGCGAGGAGGTGGCGCAGGTCGAGACCCACGCGCGCGCCGATCTCCTGGAACTGTTCGGCCGCCACTCCGCCGCCTTCGCGTTCCCGCCCGGGGCCCTCAAGCCGGGCACCGACCTCGCGGTCGGCCCGATCGGCGCCGGCGAGGTGATCGGTCACCTGCGCGGCACCATCGAGCTCGCCCGGGCCGAGGCCCGCGCCCTGCTGCTGCCGAACGACCCCTCGGCGACCCGCGAGGAGCGCCTCGCCGTCCACGACCGCCTCGTCGCGGCGATCCGGCCCGGCGGCGGCGCCCGCCTCGTCCTCGGCGAGCCGGCGGCGCCGGAGGCGGACCTGCCCGAGGCCGCCCGCACGCCGCCGCCGGCCTGCGCGATCGTGCCCGTCTATAACGGCCTTTCCGACCTGAAGGCCTGCCTCGCCTCGCTGCTGCCGCAGCTGGCGCCCGGGCGGATGCGGGCCCTCGTCATCGACGACGCCTCGCCCGATCCGGCGGTGACGCGCTACCTCGACGACCTGGCGGCCGAGGCCCGCCCCGGCCTGACGGTGCTGCGCAACCGGGAGAATCTCGGCTTCATCGGCACGGTCAATGCCGGCTTCGCCCTGCTGGAACCGGGCGAGGACTGCATCCTCGTCAACGCCGACACGGTGCTGGCGCCCCGCGCCCTGGAGAAGCTCGCCGCCGCCTGCCACCGCCGGCCCGGCATCGCCAGCGCCACGCCGCTGTCGAACAACGCCACCATCCTGGGCTTCCCCGGGATGCCGGAGGCGCAGGGACCGCTGCTGGGCCTGCCGCCCGCCGCGATCGACGCGGCCCTCGAGGCGGCGTCGCCCGCGCCGGTCACGCTCCCGACCGGCATCGGCTTCTGCCTCTACCTCAACCGGCAGGCCCTCGACGAGGTCGGGGCGCTCTCGCCCGAATGGGGCCGGGGCTATTGCGAGGAGGTCGACTGGTGCCTCAAGGCCCGCGACCTCGGCTGGATCCACGTCGCGGCCACCGACACCTATGTCGAGCACGAGGGCTCGGTGTCGTTCGGCAAGGGCGAGCGGCTGGCGATCCTGGAGCACAACCACGCCCGCCTCGTCGCCCTCTATCCGGAATACCAGGACGAGGTCGACGCCTTCCTGGCCGCCGATCCGCTCGCGCCGCTCCGGCTCGCCGTGCTCGGGCGGCTCCTCGCCGCGCGGATGCAGCGCCTGACGCTCCATGTCGGCCACGGCCTCGGCGGCGGGGCGACGCGCTACGTCGACCAGATCCGCGGCCTCGCCCGGGCCCCCGGCCACGAGATCGGCCACCTCGCCCCGGCGCGCGGGCGGCTGTCGCTCACCCTCGACACCGCGCGGGCGGCCGTGACCCTGGGACCGGACCAGCTCCTCGCCCTCCTGGAGAGCCTGGAGGAGGCGGGCGTCGCGATCGACCTCCACCTCGACGCCCGCTTCGGCTACGACTCGGCCTTCCTCGACCGGCTGCTCTCCGGCCACTGGCCGTATGCGGTCACCCTGCACGACTTCCAGTGGTACTGCCCGAAGGTCCACCTGGTCGACGGGCGCGACTTCTACTGCGAGGAGCCGCCGGCCGATGTCTGCCGCCACTGCACGGTGCGGGGGGTGACGCACGACTACGCCGACCAGAACGCCCTGATGGGCGGCGGCCTCGACGGCTGGCTGGCGACGAACGAGCGCATCCTGCGCGGGGCCCGGCGCCTCGTGGCGCCCTCCCACGACACCGCGGCGCGCTACGCCCGCCGCCTCGGGCTCACCGGGATCGCGGTGGTGCCCCATCCCGAGGCGGCGCCGGCCCACGCCGCCGCGCCGCCGCGCCGGCCGCGGACCGGCGCCGTGCGGGTCGCCGTCGTCGGCTCGCTCGGCAACCACAAGGGGTTCGAGCTCGTCGTGGCGCTCGCCGAGCGCGCGGCCCGGGAGCGGCGGCCGATCGCCTTCACGCTGATCGGCTCCGTCGCCGACCGGGACCGCGCCGCGCGGGTGCCGGGCCTCACGGTCACCGGCTCCTACCGGCCCGACGACCTGCCGCGCCTGCTCGCCGAGACCGATCCCGACTACGTGTTCCTGTCGAGCGTCTGGCCCGAGACCTATTCCTACGTGCTGTCGGAGGCCTGGGCGGCGGGCTACCCGGTCGTCGCCCTCGACATCGGCGCCCCGGCGGAGCGCATCCGCGCCGAGGGCGGCGGCCTGCTGCTGCCGTTCGGCCGCGACACGGCCGCCCTGCTCGACGCCCTGGTGGCGGCCCGCGGCCAGCTGGCCGGGATCGCGATCCCGGCCCTGCCGGCGACCGCGCCGAGCCTCGCGGCCTACGAGGCGGCGATCGAGGCGTCCGCCGGCGAGAGGGCACCGGACGGCGCATGACGGCGGGCGGAGGAGCGATGTCGTGCGCTCCTCCGCCGATCGTGGCCGTCACCGGCGCAAGCGGATCACCGCGGCGCCGTGCCGTCCGGGCGGTTCGACGGCAGCCCGCCGGGCGCGTCCGGGTAGGCGGTGCTCGGCACCGGGCCGGCCCGGCCCACCGAGCTGCTCGGCGCCGCGGTGCGGTTCGTGTCCGCCGCCCCCGAGGGACCGGGCGCCGCCGGGCACGGGCCGGGGCCCGGGCAGGCGGCGTGGTCGGTGGCGACGGAGCGGCCGTCCCGCTCGGCCGCCGGCTGGCCGCCGGGGCTGTTCGGGTAGGCCGCGGCCCCGCCGGGCTGGGTCGTCGGCGCGACCGGCGTCGGCGAGCCCTGCGCCAGGGCGGCGCCGGCGAGGATCCCACCGGCGAGCAGCCCGAGCAGGGGCGGGGCGAGGCGGAGGACGAGCGGGCGCATCAGATCTCCCGCCGCTGCATCGCGCCGGCGATGTGGTCGGCCTGGCGGAGCGCCAGCGCCACGATGGTCAGCGTCGGGTTGCAGGCCGCGCCGCTGGTGAACTGGCTGCCGTCGGAGACGAACAGGTTCTTGACGTCGTGGGTCTGGCCGAACTTGTTGACCACGCCGTCCCGGGCCTTCGCGCTCATCCGGTTGGTGCCCATGTTGTGGGTGCTCGGATAGGGCGTGACCGGGTAGGTCACCGTGGCGCCGACCGCCTCGTAGATCGCCGCGCCCTGCTTGTAGGCGTGGTTGCGCATCGCCACGTCGTTGGGGTGGTCGTCGAAGTGGACGCTCGCCACCGGCATGCCGTGCTTGTCCTTGACCGCGGGATCGAGGGTGATGCGGTTCGTCTCCTGCGGCAGGTCCTCGCCGACGAGCCACATCCCGGCCATGCGCGGGTACTGCTCCATCGCGCTGGTGAAGGAGCGGCCCCAGGCGCCGGGATTGAGGAAGGCCGCCATGAACGGCACGCCGAGCGAGACCGTCTCCATCTCGTAGCCGCCGGCAAAGCCGCGCTTGGGGTCGTGCCGGGCCTCGTCCCGGATGATGCCGGCCATCGTGGTGCCGCGGTACATGTGCACCGACTTCTCGAACACGCCGTAGACGCTGCCGGTCATGTGGCGCAGGTAGTTGCGGCCGACCTGGCCCGAGGAGTTGGCGAGACCGTCCGGGAACTGCGCGGACGCGCTGTTGAGGAGCAGCCGCGGGCTCTCGATCGAGTTGCCGGCCACCGCGACGATGCGGGCCTTCTGGCGCTGCAGCTTGCCGTCGCCGTCGGCATAGACCACGCCCGTCACCTTGCCGGAGGCGTCGTGCTCGATGCGGATCGCCATGCAGTTCGGGCGAACCTCCAGGTTGCCGGTCTCCTCGCCGCGCGGGATCTCGGCGATCAGGGTCGACCACTTCGCGCCGGACTTGCAGCCCTGGAAGCAGAAGCCGATCTGCTGGCACGAGCCGCGGTCGTGCCGCTCCTGGCTGTTGATCGCCATCCGGCCGGTATGGACCTCCTTGTAGCCGAGGCGGCGGGCCCCGGCCTCCATCACCTTGAAGTTGTTGTTGCCCGGCAGGCCCGGGATGCCGTTGGTGCGGGTCACGCCCATCCGGTCCTCGGCCTTCGTGTACCAGGGGTCGAGCTCGGCCCGGGTGATCGGCCAGTCGAGGAGGTTGGCGCCGGGGATCGCGCCGTAATGGTCGCGGATGCGGAATTCGTGCTCCTCGAAGCGCAGGGAGGCGCCGGCCCAGTGCACGGTGGAGCCGCCCACCGCCTTGACGATCCAGGCCGGCAGGTTGGGGAAGTCCCGCGCCACCCGCCACGAGCCCGAGGTGGTGCGCATGTCGGTCCAGGCGAGCTGGGCGAAGCTCGCCCACTCGTCGTTGACGAAATCCTCCATGTTGTGGCGGGCGCCGGCCTCGAGGATGACGGTGCGGATGCCCTTGAGCGCCAGCTCGGTGCCGAGCGTGCCGCCGCCGGCGCCCGAGCCGACGATGACGACGAGGCCGTCGTCGTTCAGGTCGAATGTGGCCATGGTTTCCTCCGGCCCGCGCGGCCCGGTCGCGGCCGATCCGGCGCGGTGTTCATTGATTGTTCTTTAGTTGACGCTCGATGGATCGGCGGGCGTTGCCGGGCTAGACTTTCGGCAGCCAGTCGATGTCGTTGAACCCGCGGTTGATGTAGCCGCCCTTGTCGGCGGACGGACCCTCGTAGCCGAATTTCGGCCACAGCTCGGGCTGGTTGTAGAGCGAGACGACGAGGTCGGAGCGGATCTTCTTGAAGAAGTCGGTGTGGCTGATGCCCTCGAGGATAACGACGCGGTCGGCCTCCCAGCCGATCTGGGCGTAATCGACCTTGTGGCGGGCCTGCGAATCCTCGTCGAGGCGGCGCACGCCGGAGGTCAGCAGCGTCTTCACGCCCGCGTCCGCGGCGGCCTTGCCGTCCCAGGGCTTGATCGCCGTGATGTAGTAGACGTCGCCGAGGAAGTCGTGCGGGTAGATGTCCCGCGCCATCTTCACCAGGGTCTTCAGCTCGGCCGGGGCCAGGGCGGCGCCGTTCTCGGCCCAGGCCTCCGACACTTGGAGCCCGGCGCCGGTGGCGAGTGCCGCGGCCGGGGCGGCGACGGCGGCGGTCTGCAGGAAGCCGCGGCGGCTGAACCGCGCGCGCGGATCGACTTCTCTCATGGGCGTCTCCTCGGGTGTTTTCTGGCGTCGTTTGATCGGTCGGGCCGGCCCGGGACACGTCTGCGCGCGCTGATCCGGGCCGGCATCTCGGGGCTTCAGGCGAAGCGGCCGCCCTTCTGGATCACCTCGATCTTGTAGCCGTCGGGATCGGTGGCGAAGAAGAACCGGGCGAGCGTCTTGCCCTGGTGCTGGAAGTCCTTGACCGGGGTGGCGGGCAGGCCGGCCTCGGTGAAGCGGGCGTGCTCGGCGTCGACGTCGTCCACCACCACCGCGAGGTGTCCGTAGCCGTCGCCGAGGGCGTAGGGCTCGGTGCGGTCGAAGTTGACGGTGAGCTCCAGTTCGAACGGCGACGAGGGATGGCGCAGGTAGACGAGCGCGAAACCGTCGAAGCCGATGCGCTCGGCGAGCTCCAGGCCGAACGCGCGGGCGTAGTAGGCGCGGGAGCGCTCCTCGTTGAGGACGCGGATCATCGAGTGGACGGGCTTGGCCATCGGCAGCGGGAACCTCGTGCGGTGGGGGGCGCCGCGAACGGTCGCCCGGGTGTCGGCGCTTAGACTAGCTCCAGGGAAGGATCCGGGGTGGTAGCGGGATGTGACGCCAGGGGCGCCGCGCTTCCCGGCCGCGCGGGGCTCCCGCAACGGAATCCCGGGCCGCCCGCACGTCGTGACCGCGAGGCTTGTTCCGCTCCGCCGCGTGCGCGAGTGCACATCTCGCCGGTTCGCGACCTCCTATATTCCAATCACCGCAAGAGAGCGTGCCACGAAATCCGGCCCGCAGCGCAGACAGGAGACTGAATACCAGATGAAGACCCGTATCGCCGCTGTCGTCACCGCGCTTGTCCTTGGCGTCGCTCCGATCTCGTCCGCCATGGCATTCAGCGCGAATTCCCCCTTCAACCCGTTCGCCCCGCGCGACGTCGAGACCACCGGCTCCATCGGCCCGGCCAATACCAGCGTGCCGTTCTACGGCGCCTGCCCGATGAGCTCGGCCTCGGAGGGCAACGCCAACCAGCAGAACTTCCCGGTCAAGCAGTACGGCCAGACCTCCGGCGGCCAGCGCTGCTGAGCGCGACCGGCCTGGAAAGACGTCGACACGAATCCGGAAGATCGAGGGAATTCGACAATGAGTGAGATGAAGCTCCTGCGCGCCGTGTCCTACGGCATGATCGGCGTCCTGGCCGGCGGCCTCGCGATGACCGCCTTCGGCACTGCCAGCGCCCTGATGAACATGTGACCGAGGACCGCCCCGCAAGGGCGGTCCTTCGCTCGTGGAGCGGCCGGTGAGCGGCCGGCCCCGGAACCGCTGCGGGCCCGAGGCGCTTCCCATCCCGACTACCCCGATCTTGGCGCCCGCCGGAGACCGTCATGCCCCCGCTCGCTCGCCTTGCCTCCGTCCTCATCCTGGCCGCCGGCACCGTGCCCGCCCTGGCGATCTCCGACCGGCGCGACCAGCCGACCCAGGCCGATCTCCCGAAAGCCGATCGGCCCGACGACGCCCGCGGCGGAGGCCCGGGCATCGCACCGCCCCAGGCGCTCAAGCCCGACACGCAGGTGACGCCCACGCGGGCAACGCCCGGCAGCACGCCGGCGCGGACCGACCCCCTCGACAAGCTCGATCCCAAGGACCGCCGCGCCACCGGCGGCGGCGACGGGGCGGGCGACCGGAGGTAGGGTCGGCGTCCGACGAAGCCGCCCCGGTGACGTTCCCCGCATGACGACGCCCCGCACGGCGGCTTCTCCCGGCCCCGTCATCCTGTTCGATGCCGCCTGCGTGCTGTGCTCGGCCAATGCCCGCTTCGTGCTGGAGCGGGACCGGGCGGCGACGTTCCGCCTCGCCGCGATGCAGGGCGAGGTTGGCCGGTCGCTCTCTCGCCGGCACGGCGTGGATCCGGACGACCCGGCGACCCTGCTCGTCGTCGAGGGGGACCGGGTACGCCGGGACAGCGACGCCGTCCTCCACATCTACGAGACGCTCGGATATCCCTGGCGGCTCGCCGGCATCCTCCGCCTCGTCCCGGCCCGGCTGCGCGATCCCGTCTACCGGCTCGTCGCGCGCAACCGCTATCGCCTGTTCGGCAAGCGTGACGAGTGCTGGGCGGCCCCGGCCCGCTACAGGGACCGCATCCTGTAGGGCTCTCCCCCCTGGTGGGCCGGGCAAAGTCCCGTCGACAGGCGATCCGATCCTCGGCGACGACGAGGTCGGCGGACGTTTCGCCCTCGCCCTCGCGATCCGCGCGTCCTCTCGCCGGGCCGGTCGACGCCCCGGAGGCAACCGGGGCGGCCGAGCACGGTTAACCAGGATGCAGCATGCGCGGAGGGGAGACGCACCCATGGGTCTGCTCGATCAGGTCATCGGCTCGGTGCTCGGCAACGTCCTCGGGGGCGGGAGCCGGCACGAGGAGAGAGGCGGCGGCGGCGCGGGGGCGATGTCGCCCCTCGTCAAGGCTTTGCTGATGCTGCTCGCCGCCAAGGCGATGAATGGCGGCTTCGGCGACATCTTCGGCGGCGGGCGCCGGCCGGCGCCGCAGGGCGGGCCGGAGGACGGGTACGTCCCCGACCCGCACGGCTACGGCGCACCCGAGCCGCGGGACGAGGGACGGGGCCGGCGCGGCGAGGATCCGAACAATCCCTATTCCGACCTCGCCGGGATGCTCGACGGCCCGGGCGGCGGCACCGCGTCCCCCTCCCCCTCTCCGGCGGGCGGCGTGCAGAATCCGTTCGACCCCAATTCCCTTGACCAGGGTACCGGCCCCTATTCCCGCCTCGACCGGGAGCAGCCCGACGACGCGGCCGGCGGCGGCCTCGACCAGCTGATCGATCGCTTCCGCCGCGGTGGCCTCGGCGACGTGATCGAATCCTGGATCGGCTCCGGCCACAACCGCTCGATCGAGCCGCGCCAGCTCGCCCAGGCGCTCGGGCCCGACACGGTCGACACCCTGAGCCAGCAGACCGGCCTCGGCCGCGACGACCTGCTGTCGCAGCTCGCCCAGGTGCTGCCGGGCGTGATCGACGGCCTGACCCCGCAGGGCCGGCGCCCGAACCACGACGAGATGCGCGGCTGGTGAGACCGGGGCGCCCGGCACGTCCGGGCGCCCGCTCGCGCGACCGATGGCACGAGTTGCGCCGGCTGTAGAGCGCACGAGGACGGACCGATGGCCTACGAGCTGCATTACTGGCCGTGCATCCAGGGCCGAGGCGAGTTCGTCCGCCTGGCGCTCGAGGCGGCGGGGGCGGATTACCTCGACGTCACCCGCGAGGACGGCATCGACGACATGCTGGAGCGCCTCGGCGCGCCGCCCCGTCCGGCCTTCGCGCCGCCCTTCCTGCGCGACGGCGACCTCGTGATCGGCCAGGCATCCGCGATCCTGCTCCATCTCGGTCCGCGCCTCGGCCTCGTCGGCGAGAGCGAGGCCGACCGGATCTGGACCCACCAGATCCAGCTCACCATCGCGGACGCGGTGGCGGAGGTCCACGACACCCACCATCCGATCGCGTCCTCGCTCTTCTACGAGGACCAGAAGCCCGAGGCGGCCCGGCGGGCAGCGGCCTTCCGCGACGAGCGAATCCCGAAATTCCTCGGCTGGCTCGAACGGGTGCTGGGCGCCAATCCCGCCGGACCGCGCCACCTCGTCGGCGACCGGTTGAGCTACGCCGACCTCTCGCTGTTCCAGCTCGTCGAGGGCCTGGCCTACGCCTTCCCGCAGGCGACCGAGCGGGCGCTTGCCGCGACCCCGATGGTGGTCGCCCTGCACCGGCGCGTCGCCTTGCTGCCGCGCGTCGCCGCCTATCTGGCGAGCGACCGGCGGCTTCCGTTCAGCGAGGACGGCCTCTTCCGACGCTACCCCGAACTCGACGGCTAGCGCTCCGCGCCTGTCGCCCGGCCGCCACAGGCGCCGCACCGTCCGCAAATCATTGATATTCAACGATTTCTTGATTCCGGCGTTGCCCGGACGCCACAGGCTGTGTCCGTAAGTGAACAGCCTTTGGGCGAGCTTAACAGAAAATTAACCATTTCGGCGCGACACTCGCCTTAACAAATCATTCACGAATACGCGCCGCGAGGCGCAAGCCGGACCCCGTCTCGGCAAGACCGCGACAGTTTCGGCTCTTCTTCCGACAATCGAACGGCAAGCAATCTCGCGCCTTTGCTGGACGCGGGGCAAGCCGACTCGTCAAAATACCTTGGGGGCTGGCGTGTACATCGTGGTCGACGAGCGGGAAAGCGTGGCCGCACAGTACGTTCAGGGCTTCGGCGCGGAGGGCGTGCCGGCCCGGGGGCTGGACGTGAGCGACATCCGGACGTGGATCGACGCCACGCCGCCCCAGGACCTCGAAGCGGTCCAGGGCTTCGTCATCGGCGACTGCGCCGACCGCACGGCGTTCACCGCGGCCCTGCGCGGCCTGTCCCGGGCGCCGATCATCGCCCTCAACGAGACCCGCTCCCTCGAGCAGACCCTGGCGCTGTTCACCGCCGGCATCGACGACGTGGTGCGCAAGCCCGTCCATGTCCGCGAGATCATCGCCCGGGCCGGCGCGATCCGCCGCCGCACCAACCGCAGCGACGCCAAGCCCGCGAGCACCCCGGACAAGAGCGGCCGCCTGACCGTCCACGCCGACGGGCGCGACCCGGAGATCGACGGCCAGAGCCTGCTCCTGCCGCGCCGCGAGCGCGACATCCTCGACTACCTCGCCCGCAACCGCGGCCGGCCGGTGACCAAGGGCCAGATCTTCAAGGCGGTCTACGGCGACCTCGACACGGCGGTCGACGAGAGCGTGGTCGAGGGCCACATCAGCAAGCTGCGCAAGAAACTGCGGATGCGGCTGGGCTACGACCCGATCGAGGCCAAGCGCATGACCGGCTACACCTTCGTCGGCTGACCCGACCCGGACCGCCTCATGAAAGAGCCGCCCGCGACCCTGACGGTCGCGGGCGGCTCTTATCGTCCGGAAGGATGGCGGCGGTCCCCGGAGGGACCGCCCTCCCCCGCTTAGCGGAAGAGCGAGAGGACGTTCTGGCTCGCCGAGTTGGCGATCGAGAGCGCCTGAACCGC
>NZ_FOEB01000015.1:82879-149148 GCF_900110515.1 Methylobacterium sp. ap11
CGGCGGTCCCCGGAGGGACCGCCCTCCCCCGCTTAGCGGAAGAGCGAGAGGACGTTCTGGCTCGCCGAGTTGGCGATCGAGAGCGCCTGAACCGCCAGCTGCTGCTGGGTCTGCAGCGCCTTCAGCTTGGTCGACTCCTCCTCCACATCCGCGTCCACCAGCACGCCGATGGTGCGGTCGTTGGCCTTCATCAGCGTATCGACGAAGGTCTTCTGGCCGTCGATCTGCGTCTTGTTGGCGCCGAGCTTCGTGCCCGCATCCGTCACGCTGGCGATCGCCTTGTCGACCATGTTCAGGATGTTCTGCACGTCGGCGTCGCCGTTCGAGCCGACGAGGTTCGAGATGTTGAAGTTCGCCACCGAGTAGGCACCGGCGCCGAACGAGGCGTTGTAGTTGCCGGCAGTGGTGTCGAGGATGCCCTTGGCGGTGGTGGTGGTGGAGGCCGTGCCGGCGCCGGCCGCCGCGTTGGTGCCCGTGGCCGTCTGGCCGGCGGTGAAGCCGTAGAGGGCGTCAGGCGCGGTGACCGTCACCGAGGAGTTGGTGTCGGCGCCCGAGGTCGTCAGGCTGAGCTTGCCACCCGCGAAGCTGGCGCTCGCGGTGTTGCCGGCCGCCTTGAGGGCGATGTTGATCAGGGTCGCCGCGTCCGCGCCGCTCAGCGTCGCCTTGGCCGAACTCACCGCCGAACCGGCAGCGTCGTAAGCGGCCGAGCTGAGCGTGACGGTCGTGGTCGTCGTGCCGTCGTTGATGGTGATCGCCCGGGTGTTGGCACCCGAGATGTCGAACGCCGCCGAGTAGTTGCTCGCCGCGGTCAGGGCCGGCGCGTTCGAGGTCGCACCGAAGCCGATGTCGGCGGCGACGAACTTCGTGGAGTCGGTCGCGTTGGCGACGCCGATCTTGATCGTGGCGGCGGTGCCGGTGCCGACGGTGGTGAAGGTCAGGCGGCCGGCGGTGTCGAGGCCGGCGGTGACCTTGCCGCCGAGCTTGGCGGTGCCGGAGGCCGCGATCTGGTTGTTGATCGCCGACAGCAGCTCGTCGGTGGTGACCTTGCTCAGGTCCTTGGCGGTGGACTTCAGCGTGTCCTTGTCGAGCTGGATGGTGGCGACGGCAGTACCGCCGAGGTCGACGACCAGGTTGACCTGCTTGGTCTGGCCGGCGGTCACGGTGGAGAAGTCGGCGGTGCCGCCCGGGGTGAAGGCGCCGGTGCCGGTGAGCGAGGTCGAGCCGACGACGAGCGCCGCGGTGGCGGGCTTGGTCACCGTGGAGCCGGCGGTCCGGTCGTAGAGCTTGATCCCGTTGACGTCGATGTTGACCATCGAGAAGTTGATCGTGCCGTCGGAGGCGCGGGAGAAGCCGGCCACGACCTTCTGGGTCGCCTGGTAGTTGGTGTTGGTGGCGGTCGAGTCGACCGAGAGCCAGTTCTGGCCGCTCGAGTTCGAGGAGTCGGCGGTGGCCTTCATCTTCGACTGGATGGCCGAGATCTCGGTCTGGACCTTGGCGCGGTCGACGCCCGGGGTCAGGGCGCTCTGCAGCTTGCCGCGGATGTTCTGCAGGTCGGTGATGATCGAGTTCAGGCCGTTATAGGCGGTGTCGACCGACGACGAGCCGAGGCCGAGCGAGTCCTTGACCGCCGAGAGCGAGGCGTTGTCGGTGCGCACCGAGGTCGCGATCGACCAGTAGGCGGCGTTGTCGGACGCGGCCGAGACGCGCTGGCCGGTCGAGACGCGGTTGCTGGTGGTATCGAGCTGACTGTTGATCGACTTGAGGGTCGTCAGGGCAGTCATCGCGGCGTTGTTGGTCAGCAGGCTGGTCACGGCGATGATTCCGGTCTTGCGCGTGGGCGGGAATGTGGGATGGTCTCCGGGCTCGCACCGGGGCAGAGGAATGGTCCAGTGCTCGCCGTCGCGAAGCACAGATCCGTCTGCGCACTCATACACATCCGGCTTCTCACCGGGGTCAGCGGTTCGACATCATGTCTTGAGCTTGTAAAAGCCCATCCGCTGCGCCTGCCGCGGCGGCCTTAGTTGGCCCCGCCGACAGGAGGGACTATCGCGATTCCCGCCTTATCAAGCGATTAAGCCGGCGCCGCCGCGTCGGGAAGCCTGGGGATACCCGGGATAACTTCCGGGTAACGCACGGAGGAATCGGAGAGAATCCCGCCCGCCGGCCCCGGGACGGCGGGCCGGCCGTCGCGCGAAAAAGCCCCGCGCAAGCCACCGGTCCTACAGCCGTACCGCATCAAGACGGAGCGTTGCGGGACATGGGAATCCTCGTCGGCCTGCTCATTGCCATCGGCTGCATGCTCGGCGGCTTCGTGGCCATGGGCGGCCACCTGATCGTGATCTGGCAGCCCTGGGAGTTCGTCATCATCGGCGGCATGGCGGCCGGCACCTTCGTGATCGCCAACCCGATGAAGACCGTGGTCGATTCCGGCAAGGCGACCATGGAGGCGTTCAGCGGCAAGGGACCGAAGCGCAAGGACTTCCTGTCCCTGCTCGGCCTGATCCACGCCCTCCTGCGCGAGATCAAGACCAAGCCGCGCAACGAGGTCGAGACCCATTTCGACGATCCGGCGAATTCCGAGATCTTCAAGAGCTACCCGGACGTGACCAAGGACCAGGGCCTGGTCCTGTTCATCTGCGACTATTGCCGGCTGATCCTGATCGGCGGGGCCCGCTCGCACGAGATCGAGGGGCTGATGGAGGAGGAGATCAGCACGCACAAGAAGTACGCGCTGAAGCCCTACAACGCGATCAACACGGTGGCGGAGGCGCTGCCGGCGCTCGGGATCGTCGCGGCGGTGCTCGGCATCGTGAAGGCGATGGGCGCGCTCGACCAGTCGCCCCAGATCCTCGGCGGCCTGATCGGCGCGGCGCTCGTCGGCACCTTCTTCGGGGTGTTCGCCTCCTACGGCGTGCTGGCGCCGCTCGCCATCAAGGTGAAGGGCGTGCGCGAGAAGCAGTGCTCGGTCTACACCATCGTGAAGCAGAGCCTGATCGCCTACATGAACGGCGCCCTGCCCCAGGTGGCGATCGAGCACGGCCGCAAGGGCATCGCCGCCGCCGACCGCCCGACCATCGACGAGGTCGAGGCCGCCACCGTGCCGGGCGCCCAGAACCGCGAGGCGGCGTGACCCCGTCGCGACGCGGCCCGACCCCGACCACCCGCGCAGCGGCCTGAGGGCCGGGACACCGCCAGCCATGGACCCGACGATCCTCAAGAACCCCGCCGACATCCGCGCCCGCATCCAGGAGGCCGCCGGCCTCTCCCTGGACCGGCTGCCGATGCTGCAGCTGATCTTCGACCGCCTGGCCACCGCCTGCGGCGACGGCCTCAAGCACCTCGCCGCCTCCTCGATCCTCTACTCCCTGAGCGGGGTCGAGAGCGGGCGCTTCGGCGAGTTCCTCGACGTCTACGATTCGAACGCGGTGGTGGGCATCTTCCAGGCCCCGGCCTGGGACGGCCACATCCTCGTCGGCTTCGACCGCGACTTCATCTTCACGATGGTGGAGGTGCTGTTCGGCGCCGACGGCTCGGAGCAGCCGGTCGACGACGAGCGCGCCTTCTCGGCGATCGAGCTGCGCATCGCCCAGATGATCCTGGAGCAGGTCGGCCGGGCGCTCGAATCCTCCTTCGGCCTCGTCTCGAAGACCGCCTTCACCCTGGAGCGCACCGAGACCCGGATGGAGTTCGCGGTGATCGGCCGGCGCAGCAACAAGGCGATCCAGGCCAAGTTCCTGCTCCAGGCGCTCAACCGCGGCGGCGAGATGTTCATCATCATCCCGCAGACGGTGCTCAACCCGCTGCGGCCGAGCCTCGCCAAGGTGCTCACCGGCGAGACCAGCACCCGCCGCGACCCGCGCTGGACGAGCCAGATCGCCGCCGAGGTGCAGAAGACCGCGGTCCACCTGCGGGCCGTGCTGGAGGAGCGCCACCTGAGCCTCGGCGAGATCGCCGGGCTCAAGGTCGGCCAGGTGATCGCCCTCGACGCCACTCCGGCGACGCGCATCAAGCTCGAGGGCAACGACAAGCCGCTGTTCTGGTGCCATGCCGGGCAGTCCCAAGGCGCCTACGTCCTGCGGATCGACGAGGCCATCAACCAGGACAAGGAAGGGGCGGAGCATGGTGTCGCTGGTTGACGGGGTGCTGCTCGCCGCGCTGGTGGGCACCACCGCCTGCGTGCTGCCGCTCTACCTGAAGCTCAAGCGCCTCGACCGCGCCCAGGCCGAGTACGGCCGGGCGGTCGCGGCCTCGGGCCACGCGCTGGCCAGCGCCGGCGAGGCGGTGCGCAGCTTCACCGGCGAGGGCCGCGAGGTGCTGGAAGCCCTGAGCGCCAAGATCGAGGAGGCGAAGGCGACGCTCGAGGCCCTCGAGGCCGGCCGCCGCGCCGCGGTGCGGGCCGAAAGCGGGCGTTGAGCCTCCGGCGGGGTGGCGCCGCCGCCCGCAAGCCTCGGATCAGCTTGACCACTTAGGACTGTCACGGACTTCAGGATCCCACGCGAGCCCGCGATGAGCACGAGCCCCTTCTCCGATGCCGGCGCCAGCCCCGTCTTCCCGAGCCAGGGCGCCCCACAGCCGGGCGTTCCGGTGGGCGAGGACCCGCGCAACCTCGATTCGATCCTGCGCATCCCGGTCCTGGTGCAGGTGGTGCTCGGCTCGGCCACCATGCCGGTCGCCAACCTGATGAAGCTCGGCCGCGGCGCGATCGTCGCCCTCGACCACCGGGTCGGCGAGCCGGTCGACATCATGGTCAACGGCCGGGTGATCGCGCGCGGCGAGATCGTCATCGTCGAGGAGGACAATTCCCGCTTCGGCGTCTCGCTGACCGAGGTGGTCGGCCCGGCCGACGCAGCGCAGAACGGCTGATCGCGTGAACATGGCGGCCTCCCCCCCGGCCCTGCGCGGCGCCTCCCGGCAGCTCGCGCCCGTCGACCAGGTCGCGACCCTGCTCCTGGCGATGGGCAAGCCCGCGGCGGGACGGCTGCTGAAGTACTTCGAGCCGGACGAGATCAAGCGGATCACCCACTCGGCCTCGCGGCTCGGGGCGGTGAGCCCCGACCAGGTCGACACCGTGATCGAGCACTTCGCCGAGGAGTTCGCCGGCGGGGCGAGCCTGGTCGGCACGGTGCAGGAGGTCGAGAAGCTGCTCACCGGCCTGATCCCGGCCGACCAGCTCGCCGACATCCTGGCCGAGGTGCGCGGCAACGCCAACCGCTCGGTCTGGGAGCGGATGTCCTCGGCCTCCGAGAGCGTGCTGGCGAGCTACCTCGTCAAGGAGCACCCGCAGACCGCCGCCCTGATCCTGTCGCGGGTCAAGCCCGCCTTCGCCGCCAAGGTGATGGGGCACCTGCCGCTGCCGGTGCGCAACACCGTGATGCGCCGGATGCTGAGCTTCAAGCCGGTGACCGACGACGTCATGCAGGCGATCGAGCGCGGCCTGCACGAGGACTTCCTGATCAACGGCTCGCGCAACTCGGGCGCCGACACCCACGCCAAGATGGCGGACATCATCAACAAGATGGACCGCCAGCAGATGGACGAGGCGCTGACCAGCCTCGCCGACACGCGGCCGAAATCGGTCGAGATCCTCAAGGGCCTGCTGTTCACCTTCGACGACATCGTCAAGCTGGCGCCCCGCGCGCGCACCACCCTGTTCGACGCGGTCCCCAACGACCGGCTGGTGCTGGCGCTCAAGGGCACCGAGGCGGAGTTCCGTACCGTGGTGCTCAGCGCGCTCTCGGCCCGCGTGCGCCGCATGGTCGAGCACGAGCTCAACGGCGGCGATCCGGCGGCCCAGCGCGACGTGATGGAGGCGCGCCGCAGCATCACCGACCTCGCCATGGACATGGCGGGCCGCGGCGAGATCGAGATCAACCCGGGAGGCGAGGATGAAGCCCTCATCCGCTGAGCACGCCCGGGGCCTCGACCATGTCTGAGGAGACCGACCAGGAGAGCAAGACCGAGGCCGCGACCGAGCGGAAGGTGCGCGACGCGATCGAGAAGGGCAACGTCCCGTTCTCCCGCGAGGCGCCGGTCTTCGCCTCGATCCTCGGCCTGCTGGTCTGCCTCAGCCTGGTGGTGCGGGACCGGGCCGCGGCGCTGGCCCGCGACCTCTCCTCCTTCCTCGACCATCCGGGGGGCTTCGCCCTCGGCAGCGCCGAGGATGCCCTGACCCTGATGCACGCCACCGGGTTCGCGCTCGCCCGGTTCCTGACGCCGATCCTCCTCGTCCTGATCGGCTTCGGGCTCGTCGCCTCCCTCGCCCAGAACGTGCCCAGCCTCGTCGCCGACCGGATCGCCCCGAAATGGAACCGCGTCTCCCCGGCCTCGGGCTGGAGCCGGATCTTCGGCCGCTCCGGCCAGGTCGAGTTCCTGAAAGCCGTCCTTAAAGTCTCCTCGGTCAGTCTCGTCGTCCTCCTGCTCCTGCGCTCGGAACAGGGCAAAGCCGTGAGTGCCATGTTCGTCGACCCGAGCCAGCTTCCCGAGCTGATCCTGACGACCGCGATCCGCCTGGTCTCGGCCGTCAGCATCGCCACCATCGTGATCGTCGCCGGCGACCTCGTCTGGGCGCGCCTGCGCTGGCAGCGCTCGCTCAAGATGTCGCGCCAGGAGATCAAGGACGAGCACAAGCAGGTCGAGGGCGACCCGACCGTCAAGGCGCGCCTGCGCTCGCTCGCCCAGGACCGCACCCGCAAGCGGATGCTCGGCCAGGTCGACCGCGCCACCGTGGTCATCGCCAACCCGACCCACTTCGCGATCGCGCTCCGCTACGAGCCCTCCGAGGGGCCGGCGCCGATCGTGCTCGCCAAGGGCCAGGACCTCATCGCCCTGCGCATCCGCGAGATCGCCGAGCAGAAGGGCATCCCGGTGATCGAAGACAAGCCTCTGGCAAGGTCGCTGTACGATGCTGTCCAGGTCGACCAGATGATTCCGGCGGAATTCTATCGCGCGGTCGCGCAGATCCTGTTCTTCCTGTTCGCGAGACAACGATGATCCCTCACGACCACGATCTCGCGCAGGCCCGGGCGATCCCCGGCGACGTGGTCGCGGCGGCCGAGGAGGTCTTCGCCACCGCGATCCGCGACTTCATCACCGAGTTCTGCCTGCTCGACGGCAGCGTGCTGATCGGCTGGGTGCGGGGCGAGCGCCACGGCAACATCGCCGACCTCGTCGCCTCCTCGGCCGAGCCGTTCTTCAAGGACGCCACCCTGACCTACGCCGACGCCTCCGACGTGTGCCTCGACTGGGGCCGCTCGATGAAGGTGGTCCTCGACATGGAATTCGCGGCGAAGTCCGTGACGGTGTTCTTCAAGCTCGTCCTCGACGGCTGCTTCGTCGGCGTCGCGATCCAGCGCATCCTGGCCGAGGACGCGCCGCCCCTGCGCCTCGACGCCTTCGCGCGCGCCCTCTCGGACGCCCGGCTCTCCGCCTGAGCCACGGCGGCGCTGCAAAAAATCTTTCCGTCGATGATCGGGCGCGGGCGTCTCCTGTCCACCGGGAGCGTCCGCGCCCGATTTCTTTCCTAGACGGCCTGTCCCGGGGGCCGGCGCGGGTGATTCGGCCCGCCACCGCCCGCGCGTCGCACGGCCCCGCGCCGCCAAGCTCGCCCTCCGAGCCGGTTGTGGCAGCGTTTGCGCTACCTCCGGTCGAGCTAACCGGCGTCTAACGCGTCCGCGCGCACACACCCCCCTGCGATTCTTAAAAAAGCCCTGCGAAGCGGGCTTGCTGCGGCGCAGCAATCATTGACCGACCGCCCCGGCCGCGACATGAATTCGATCGGCACAACTCGGACACCGCAGGATTTCGGACCGGCGCCACATGCTGGGCACGCCGCGGCCGCAGGTTCCGCACCGGGGGCAACAGTCGGGAAGCAGATCGGAACGACCTGCCGCTGCGCCATCCGGCCGGGCTCGATGAGGGTACGACAGATGTATTTCTTGGTTGATGCCAGGAAATCCGTGAATGCGGGCTTCAAAGCCGGTTTCGACCGAGAAGGCGTGTCGTCCTTTTCGTTGTCGCCGGAGGAGTTCACGAGCTGGATCGAGTCGGCGTCCCGCAGCGACCTCGATGCGGTGCAGGGTTTCCTGCTCGGCGATTTCGACGAGCGCGCGCGCTGCGCGAGCGCGATCCGCCGCCAGTCCCGCGCCCCGATCATCGCGCTGGCCGATTCGCGCTCGCTGGAACAGACCCTCGTCCTGTTCGACGCCGGGATCGACGACGTGCTGCCCAAGCCCGTCCACGTCCGCGAGATCCTGGCCCGGGCCGAGGCGATCTGGCGCCGGGTCAACGGCGCGCCGGAGCCGGCCCCGGACTGCGCGGTGGCCGATCCGGAGGAGCCGCAGGGCGGCACGACCCCGCCCCGCCCGGAGCGCCTCAAGGTGTTCTTCGACGGGCGCGACCCGGAGATCGACGGCGCCCCCGTCTCGCTGCCGCGGCGCGAGCGGCACATCCTGGAATTCCTGGTGCGCAACCGGGGCCGGCGGGTGACCAAGACCCAGCTCTTCAACGGCGTCTACGGCGTGTACAGCGACGGGGTCGAGGAGAGCGTGGTCGAGGGCCACGTCAGCAAGCTGCGCAAGAAGCTGGCCCACGCGCTCGGCCACGACCCGATCGAGGCCAAGCGCTACATCGGCTACACCTACGTCGGCTGACCGCCCCGCGCGGCGCGGCCCGTCCGACCCCGCCTTCACCGGCAGAACGTCTTCGCCCCCGGGGTCCACTGGCCGAAGCCGGAGGCCACCATGTTGGCGATCACCCGGCAGACATACTGCTTCTGCGCCGGGTTGTTGTTCGGGCCGGCGTGGTAGCGCGCCACCGCCAGGGTCCAGCTGCCTTCCCGGGCCTTGAGCTCCTTCAGGAACACCGTCGCGTACTCGACGTTCTGGCGCGGGTCGATCATCGCCTCGAGCGAGGTGAACTTCGCCCGGTGGTAATGGTGGTTGATCTGCATGCAGCCGAGATCGACCAGGCGCACGCCGCTGGCCTGCGCCTCGCCCAGGCGCCGGATCACGTCGGCGGCGCTCGCGCCGAAATACGCCTTGCCGGCGATGTTCATCGCGTAGGGCTGGAGCGAGCCGCGGTTGCCGCTCTCGGTCAGCCCGACGGCGTACAGCATGCCGAGGGGCACGCCGTGGCGCGCGGCGGCCGCCGCCATCTGCTGCTCGCAGACGTTGCCGGTCGCCGGCAGCGGCGCCTTGGCGGCGCCCGAGACCGTAGCGGCGGCGTGCGCGGCCGCGACGGTGCTAAAGATAAAGGCCGCTGCGATCGCCGGTCTGCGCATCATCTCTCTGCTCCATGGCCCGGCGCCCGCCTTCCTCGGGCGCGTCGGGGATGCGGCGGGCCGGCTGGTCCGGGCTCGCGCCGCCCTGCTGCTGGCCGCCGGCGGCGGTGAAGGATTGCCCCGCCGGGCCGCCGCCCTGGCCGGGCTGCGGCGCCGCCTCGCCGGGCACACGCCCCGACTGGACGGTGACGAGGTCGGGCTGGTAGCCGGCCTCGCGCACCAGCGCGGTCAGGAGCCCGCCGTCACGGCGCAGGAGCTCGGCGGTCTCCTCGCGCTCGGCCCGCAGGCTCATCTCGAGGCGGCCGTCCTGCAGCCGCATCCGCACCTGCACCTGTCCGAGCTCGGCGGGACGCAGCTGCAGCGTCAGGAGCCGTACCGGCCCCTCCGCCTGGGCGGCGGCGCTCCAGGCCGCCGCGACCGCGCCGGCCCGGACCGAGGCGGAATCCGGCAGCGCGGCGGCGCCGGTCGCCACCGCGTCGGCGATCTGGCGCAGGGTCGTCTGCGGCAGCGCCGAGGGGGCCGGCGGAACCGTCCCGGACGCGGTCGCGGCAGCCGCCGGCTGGGCCGGCGCCTCGGTGCGCCAGTCGCCGGAGGCGGCCGACACCTTCGCCTCGGCCTGTCTCGCCTCGATCGTCCTGGTCTCGGTCGACTTGGTCTCAGTCGACTTGGTCTCAGTCGACTTCTCGATCGTCTTCCCTTCCGAGGCTCCCAACTCAGCCGTCAGCGATCGGGTCGCGTGAGAGGCGCCGTCCGCGACGGCCGGCCCGGCCCGGGTCGCGGCACCGGCCCCGGACGTTGCATCCGGGGCGGCATCGCCCCCGTCGGCGGGTCCGGCGGCGGCTCGGCCGAGGACGTCATCCAGAGCCGTGCCCGCGGGAGCCGAGGAAGTCGAGGTGGAGCCGGAAACGGGGGAGCCGGGGCTCGTCGGCACCGCACCCGGCAGGACGCCGGCGGCCGCGGCCCGCATCAGCGGTCCGGCCACAGGCGAGGGCTCGCCCCGGGATGCGGGCTCGGCCCGGGGCGCGGAACCGGCCTCGGGCCTCGGGTTCGAACCGGCATCGGGCATCGCGCCGGCGACGGCTCGGCTGCGCACCTCGCTCGGGGCCGCGCCGATGGGAGCCGCGCTGCCCGGAGCAGGCCTGGAGGCGGGAGCGGCGGAGACCGCACTGCCGGGTACCACGCCGGGCGAGGGCCCGGCTGGCGCGGCCTGGTCGGGGGATGTCCGAGGTGGGGCGGGCGCGACCGCCTCGCGCGGCGGGAGCGTCGCGGCCGGGTCGGCGAGGACGGGGCGTTGCGCCGCCGGGGCGGCGGGCGTGCCGGTCCGGTCCTGAACTGGGGCGGGCCCGGGGCTCGTGGACTGCCCGGCCGGCGGTTCGGCGGCGGCAGGCGACGATGCGCCGTCGGTCACGACAGGCGCCGACGCAGGCGGCTGCGCGGGATCGCGTGGTCGGGCGGTCGCGGGGCCCGCCTGTGCGTCGGAGCCTGTGGCGACCAGCGCGCGGGGAGCGGCCGCGGTCGTCACAGGCCGCCCGTCGACGGATTCGCCGGATGTCGTGGCCGCCGAACCGGAGCCGTCGCCGATGCGCGACGCCGCCGCGGGTGCCGCCTTGGCGGGTGAGGGTTGCGGAGCCGGCACGGACGTCGAGGCGGGCGCCGGATCGAGCGATGCCGGCGAGGCGGCCGGTCCGCCGACGGGCGGCGACACGGTGCCGGACGCGGCCGGGGCCGGGACCGTGGCGGCGACCGCCGGGGACGCGGCCGGAGCGGCCGCAGCGGAGATCGCTGCGGGCGGCGGCACCGGAACGGCAGGCACCGAGCCGGGTCCCGCCGGCCCGGCCGAACTGGTCGCGACAGCGGGGGCCGGGAGCGGCGCGGCCATGGCGGACGCGCCGGCCGCAGGCGCGACCGGAGTGGCCGGGGCGAGGCCGGGCGGCGCCAGGGCCGGTGCGGCAGCCCGGACCCCGGACGGCGCCGGAGCGGACCCATCCTGCGCCGTCGCGGGGCGGGCCGGGCGGCCGGCCGAGACCGGGGCGAAATGGGTTTCCTGCGCGATCACCGCGGCGACCGGCTGCGCGGCTGCGCCGGAGGCGAGAGCCGGCAGCGGGCCCGACGGCGCCGGAACGGCGTCGGCCACGAGACGCAGGGCCGAGGCCGCGGCCCGGGGGGCCGGGCCGCCGGCCGGGGCGGGTGTCGCGGTGTCGAGGCGCGTCGGCCACGCGATGGCGACGAACGGTGCGACGGGCAGGGAACCGATCGGCACGGGAGTGCCGGGCGCGGGAGCCGCGAGCACGGGATCGGCCGGCGGGGACGCGGCCCTGTCGGGTGTCGGCGCGGCCGGCGCCTCGGCGGCGTCGGGGGCCGGCGTCGCGGGATCGGCCGGGGCGGACGCCTCCGCGGGCGCGGCCCGGACGGAGGCGGGGCGGGCCGGGGCCTCGCGGGTCGCCATGGCCGGCAGGTTCCGCACCGCCGCCCGCAGCGGGAGGCCACCCGGTGCGGGGAGCGGTGGGGGAACGGGCGCCGCGTCGTCCTGCGGGACGGGCGCGGCGGCGGACGGCGGCGTCCCGACGGACGGGGGGGTGGTCGGAACCGTCGCGCCGGGGATGGGCGGCGCGGCAGGAACGGCCGGCAGCGCAGCCCCGGCGGCGACCGGGATGACCGGCGCCGGGGTGGCCGGGTTCGGCGCGCCCGCCCGGCCGGCGGCCCGCTCCATCAGGGCGGCGATGTCCGGGGCGCCCGGTCGGGCGGGGCTCCCGGCGGCCGGGCCGGCGAGGAGCGCGCCGAGGCCCGCCGCGCGGGGCGCCGGCTCGGCCTGCGCGGGGGCGGCGTCGGTGGCGGCCTGGGTGCCGGCATCCGGCGGGACGGGCGGCTCCGGCCGCTCGCGGCTTTCGAGGAACTCGAGCACGGAATCGAATCCGGGGGCGGCGTCGGGGCGGGCCGGCTCGGCGGCGCTGCGGGCACCGTCGAGACGCGTCCGCGGACCCTGCAGCATGGCGTCGAGAGGGGTCACGGGTCGTCGGTCCTGTCGATCATCCGATCGACCCGCGCGAGCGCCTCCTGCGCGCGGGTGATCGAGGCGGCCTCGGGAATCGGGCGGCGGGTGGAGGGCGGTTCGGCGGCGGGCGGCGGCGGCGCGCCGCCGCGGATCTGGCGGGCGGTGGAGAGCGCGGCATCGAGGAGCGCGAGGTCGGCCGGGGCGAGACCGGCCCGGTCGACGCCGCGCAGGGCCTCGAGCCCCTCGTCGTAGCGGCCCTCGGCGACGATCACGGCGGCGGCGCGGTAGAGCCGGCCCCGGGCGGCGGCCTCTCCGTCGGGACCGGCGAGGCTGATCGCCCGCTCGGCCGTGAAGATCGCGGTCTCGCGCCGGCCCTGGTCGAGCCCGGCCCGGGCGACCAGGAGGTAGAGGTCACGCCGCTCGCTCGGCTCGATCTCGTCGAGCATGCGTTCGAGCTGGGCGACGCGGGAGCGGTCGCTGTCGAAGTCGAGCCGGGTCAGCGCCGTGGCGAAGCGCTGGCGGAAGTTGCCGGCATAGACCGAGCGGCGGAACCGCCGCAGGTACTGGATCGACAGGACCTCGAAGCGCTTGGCGTCGCCGCCCTGCGCGTGGATGAAGATCTCGCGGCGCAGCGCGCCCTCCTCCACCAGGGTGCCGGGGGCCAGCAGCCGCGCGAGGTCGAGGAGCTCGATCGCCCGGCGGGGCGCCTCCCGCACCGTCACCGCCGCCTGGGTCAGGGCGAGCTGGCCGGCGAGCCCGGGGGGCTGGGTCCGGGGATCGTAGCGGCCGAGCAGGCTGCGCGCCTCGCGCTCCCGGCCCTCCAGGTAGGCGAGCGAGCCGATCACCAGGGCCGCGTCGCCCTCGGGCAGCTTGCCGGTCTCGATCATCCGCCGCAGCACGGCCGGACCGCCGCCGCTGAGCGCGAAGACGACCGCCGCCCGCAGGTTCTCGGGCGCCGCCCAGGTCTCGGGTTCGAGGGCGAGCAGGCGCTGCTCGATATGGCCGAGGAGCTGGCGTTGGGCGAGGTGGGCCTGGGTCGAGCCGCGGGCGATGCGGTCCTGCAGGAGCTGCAGCGTGCGCACCAGCTCGACCGGCAGGCCGCGGGCCGCCACCGGCAGGGGCTCGATCGGCTTGGGCGGCTCGCCGTGGCCGCCGCCCCCGTGCCCGCCACCGCCCCCGCCATGCGCGTCGGCCGCCGGCGCGCCGTGCCCGTCGCCGCCGGCATGCGCCGGCAGCGCGGCCGGGACGAGGCCGGCCGTGACGAGCCCGGCCAGGAGCAGGCCGGCGGTCGCGAGGACCCGCAGCCGCCTCATTCGGGCAGCCCCCGCACCAGGATCTCGATGCGC
The DNA here is from genome assembly GCF_900110515.1 of Methylobacterium sp. ap11. Taxonomy (NCBI): domain Bacteria; kingdom Pseudomonadati; phylum Pseudomonadota; class Alphaproteobacteria; order Hyphomicrobiales; family Methylobacteriaceae; genus Methylobacterium; species Methylobacterium sp. ap11. The sequence goes on from NZ_FOEB01000015.1 coordinate 96,495, forward strand.
CGGTTCTCCGCCGCCTTCGGATCGGCGGTGTTGCGGGGCGCACGATCGGCATAGCCCTCGATGCGCTCGATGCGGGCTTCGTCGACGCCGCCGCGCACCAGCATGTAGGAGGCCATCTGGGCCCGGGCGGTCGAGAGGCGCCAGTTGTCGTAGGTCTCGGAGCGGAACGGCCGGCCGTCGGTATGGCCGCGCACCACGATGCGGCCGGGCCGGGCGTTGATGATCTTGGCGATCTTCTCGATCGCCTTGACCACCTTCGGGGTCGGCTCGGCCGAGCCGACGCTGAACATGCTGAAGCCGATGTCGTCGGTGATGCTGATCAGGATGCCCTCGCCGGAGCGGCGCACCTCGACGTTCGGCATCGGCGCGCCGAGGCCGGCGGGCGCCACCGCCTTGGCGATCTCGGCCTTCATCGCGGCGACCGCGGCGGTCTCGGCCGCCTTCGCGGCATCCTTCGCCTGATCCTTGGCGGGATCTTTGGCCGGGTCCTTCGGAGCCTCCTTGACCACCGGCTCCTTCAGGGCGGCGACCTTGGCGCCCCCGTCCTTCGACGCGTCTTTCGCAGGGTCCTTGGCCGGGTCCCGCGGCGTCAGCGGCAGGCCGTCCTCGGCCGAGGCGACGCGGGTCGGCGCGTCCTTCGGGTCGCGGGGCTTGGACGACGCGACCTGCCCGGCGGCGTCGAGGCGATTCTCGGACGGGGCCGACACCGTCGTGCCGACCTTGCCGGGCCGCTCGGTGCGGTGGCGCGGCAGCGGCTCGACCTGCCAGTAGAGCGGATCGAAGGGATCGCGCGCCGCGTCGCCGCCACTGATCCCGGGCTGGCCGGATTCGAGCGCGGCCGCGTCGGCGCTCGCGGTGTCGCCGCGGTCGGTCTCGGCGGCGAGGCGCGCCAGCACCGCGTAGGGGTCCTGGAACAGGGCCGATTCCCGCGCCCGGCTGCCCGGCGCGGCCTCGCTCGCCTTGCCGTCGCCCTTCCCCTCGCCCTTGCCCTCGCCACCCTTGCCCTCGGCCTTGCCGCCCTCGGCGCCGGGCTCGGAGGGGGTGTCGTGGGGATCGCGCAGGCCCTTCTTGTCGTGGGTGACCTCGGCGAGCTTCACCGGGTTGAAGTACTCGGCGATGGTCTGCTTCTGCTCCTTGCTGGTCGAGTTGATCAGCCACATCACCAGGAACAGCGCCATCATGGCGGTCATGAAGTCGGCGAGCGCGATCTTCCAGGCGCCGCCGTGGTGACCGTCCTCGTGGTCGCCGTGGCGCTTGATGATGATGATTTCCTGGTGGCCCTCGGACATGTCAGATCTCCGCCACCGCCGCCGCGATGAGGCGCGTCCAGGCGCCGAGCTGGGTGTCGATCACGGTCTGGTCGGCGCTCACCTGCACCTCCGCGGTCTCGGAGGGCGTGAACGACACGGTGTCGGCGAGGGGCCCGAGGCGGGCGGCGAGCGCCGCCAGCAGGTCCTCGGGCCCGCTCACCCGGACGTTGGCGGCCTGCGGCTGGCCGAGGAGCCGCGACAGCGCACCGCTCAGCTCCGCCACCGCCTGGCGGCGCAGCGCGTCGGTCAGGACCGGGGCCAGGAGCCGGGCGATCCGGTCGGAGAGGGTCGCGTCGAGGGCGCGGAGCGCCGCCGAGAAGCCGTCGGCCAGGGCCTCGGCCTCGGCCTGGCTCCAGTGCCGGCGCGCCGCCTCGAGGCGGATCTCCGCCGCCTCGTCGGCCTGGCGGCGGGCGATCTCGGCTTCTTCCCGCGCCTCGGCGAGGCCCTGCTGCCGGCCGCGCTCCTCGGCGGCGGCGAGCAGCGCGGCGCGCTCCTCGGGGGTCTCGCGCCGGGACTCGCGCCGCGGCTCGCCCGCGACGGCGGCCTTGGGCGCGGCGGGGCGATCCTCGCCGGCGGGCTCCCCGGGGCGCAGCGACGCGAACCGGATCGGCGCGAAGGCCTCCGCGGCCGGGGGCGGCGGCGCAGGGGGCGCCGCCGGACGGGGCGCCGGCTGCACGACCTCGCGCAGCAGCGCCTCGGCGACCCGCAGATCGGCCACGCAGCGATCGGTCACGGGGATATCGGACCGATCCGTCCCGGACGGGGCCGCCGCGCGGCGCGGGGCCCGGGCGAGGCCGGCCCAAGGATCGGCGAAGGGGTCGGCGAAGGTCTCGGGCAGGGCGGACGGGCCGCCGGCCGGGGCCGCGGGGAATTCCGGCAGGTAGCGTGAGATCGCCGCGTTCATCACGCCAGTTCCTCACGCAGCAGCCAGCGCTTGAGGATGGCGGCGACCTGCTCCTCGTCGAGGTCGATCATCTGCTCGAGGCGCTTCTGCGGCGAGTTCTTCGCCTTCTCGGCCATGTCCTCGATCAGGCTCGCCATGGCGGGCATCCCGTCCGGCCCGGCCAGCGCCGGCTGGCCCGGCATCGCCTGGCCGGCGACGCCCTGTGCGCCCGGCGCCGGGAGCGCGCCGGCCTCGCCGCCCGGCAGGGCCGCGGCGGCGCCCGCCGCCTCGAGGGCGGCCATCTCCGCCTGGGCCGCCTCCGGCACCGCCAGGATGGCGCGCAGCGCCGGGCGCAGGCCGAACCAGATCAGCAGGCCGGCGACGATCAGGATGGTGGCCGCGTTGATGAGGGTCGCGGATTGCCGCATCATCACGTCGGCGAGGCTGAGCGGCGGCACCGGCTCCAGGGCCTGGCCGTCGTTGATGAAGCCGACCGCCGCCACCTTCACGGTGTCGCCGCGATCCTTGCTGGCGCCGGCCGCCGAGGCGACGATCTGCTCGATCTCGGCGATCTGCTTCTCGATCGCGGCGGCCACGACGGAATCCGCGGGCGGCTGGCCGTTCGGGGTCGCGCCCTGCGCGGCGAGGCGCGAGCGGTTGACCAGCACCGCCACCGAGAGGTGCTTGACCGCGTAGCCGTCGCTGACCGTCTGGATGCTCTTCTGGCCGATCTCGTAGTTGGTCAGGTCCTCCTTCTTGGAGGTCTCGTTGCTGGCGGTGTCGTTGCCGTCCGAGCGGGTGCGCTGGTCGGGCAGGTTCTGCTGCGCGCTGGTCGGGCGCTGGGCGCTGCGGTTCTGGCTGTTCTCGTTCTCGCGCACCGAGCGGACCGAGCGGGCGACCTGCTGGTCGGGGTTGTAGATCGTCTCGCTGGTCGAGGTCTTGTCGGTGTTGAGCTGGGCCGCGACGCTGACCTCGAAGTTGCCGAGCCCGAGATAGGGGGTGAGCGCCCGGCGGATGCGGTCCTGGACTTCGCGGCTGACGTCCTTCTCCAGGCTCGCCATCTTGCCGGTCGGGGCCTGGGCGCCATCGTCGCCCGACAGGAGCAGGGTGCCGTCGGCGCCGATCACCGTGACCCGGTCGGGCTTCATGCCGGGGATCGCCGAGGCGACGAGCTGGCGGATCGCCTGGGCGCCGCTGCGGTCGTCGGCGGGCTCGGTGCGCACCACCACGGAGGCCGAGGGCGGCTGCTGGTCGCGCCGGAACGAGCCGCGCTCGGGCAGCACGATGTGGACGCGCGCGGCGCGCACCCCCTTCATGCCCTGGATCGTGCGGGCGATCTCGCCCTCGAGCGCCCGGACCCGCGTCACCTCCTGCATGAACGAGGTCATGCCGAGGGAGCCGAGGTCGTTGAACAGCTCGTAGCCCGACTTCGAGCTCTGCGGCAGGCCCTTCTCGGCGAGCAGCATCCGGGCCTGCGCGGTATTGCCGTAGGGCACCAGCACGGCGGCGCCGTCGGCGCTGACGTCGAAGCGGATGCCGGCATCCTTGAGCACGCCGCCGATGCGGGCCACGTCCTCGCGCGAGAGGCCGGTATAGAGCGTCTCCTGCGCCGGGCGGCTCAGGTAGTAGGCGCCCAGGCCCACCGCCAGGAACACCACGAGACCGATCAGCCCGAGCGCCGCAAGGCGACGCGGCCCGAGCTCGACGATGTTGCTCCACAGCCTCTCGGCTTGCTCGCGACCGGACATCTCTGTTCGCCAATCCCGTCCCAGCGCAGGCGACTTTGCCTCATGGCTCTCTTGACGGCGCTGCCTTGTGCGGAGGTTGCGGCGGCGGGCACGATGGTTATCCCATTCCCACCGGAAGCCAGCCGAAAGCAAATCCCGCGACGATCCAGGCGAGGATAATTCGAAATCTCCCTTATATGATATATTGTCGCTGCGTGCAGCAAATGTGATTTTTATTTATATTTGTAATAATCGATTTTTATTTGATGTTTTTTGTGTTTTAATTTGTAAATTTTAGAAATAAGCGCGAAATATATTTTTGTATACTTCACGATTGATCTTCTATCCCAGTGCAAAAAACGGTGCGCCAATATTGTTTTACTGAATAATTAATGATAATTGGATCATTCTCAGTGGACATATCCGGACTGCGAGTTTCCAATGCCTGCACTTCGCAACACTCTGATCGGCATCGCATTGGCCATCCTCGGCACGATCGTCACTGGGATCATCGGGTTCCTAAATACCGCGTCCCTGAGCGTCTCGTTCGACAAGCTGAAGGACTTCGATCCGCTCAACCTGTCTACCTACAAAGCCTTGGGAACATCTCTGAATTTCGACGTCCAGACCTCTGAGCCACTCGAATTCACGTCGTTCTACGTTGACGTCAACAACGGCAATCGGCTCGTTCGCAGAGCAAATATTGTCCTAAAAAATTTTAAAATCAATCATCGCGTCCAGGGATATTTTATTGCGGATGACGGAGTGAAATACAGTCTATCTGGCTACTACAACTCTGATCGCATGGTAATCAACCATCGCGGCCCGGCACGCGGCCTTGGCGTCTACGTCTTAGATGCGGTGCAGTTGCAAAAAATCCCGACGACGGTCTATGTCGGCTTCGCCATCATGGAAAACCAGATCCAAGATGGTGATAAGAATCCAGTTATGACGCAGTGTCCCTACGTCATGATCGATCCACAGGCACCCAACGAATTTCTCGCGACAGACAAGATAGAGGAACAGTTCCCGCTACTCAAGGCAAGCTGCACGGTCGTCGATGTCCCCGGCATGAAGGTGCGGACGCCCTAACCTTGGGTCATTCCCAAACCTCCCGCCGCGTTGGGAGGTTCGGAGGACGGCATCGCGTTCGATCGTTACCCAGGCTTCGATCATCTCCTTTCTCTTCGTTGCCCCCATCTTTCAATCGCCCCATGCCGCGACGAAGGTCGGTTCGCCGGTGACCGGAAGGCGGATCGCCGGACGCGGAAGCCCGCCTGCGGGCGGCCGGACGTTAAAGGGGAGGACATCGAGGCGGGTCGGCAGGCTTTTGGTAACCCTCGCGTGACCAAGCTGGGGGCGTCCTTGCCCGAGGCCGGTGATGGTATTGCGTGTTGCGTTTCCGTACCTGACGTCGGCGGCGGCCGTGGCCTGGATGCTCGGCACCGGCCTCGCGGCCGCCGTCGAGCCCGCGCCTCCGGTGCCGCCCGCCCCGGTGCCTGCCCCCGCGGCGCAAGCCGTCCAGGTCCAGGCCGCGCCCGTCCCGCCGGCCGCGATCGAGCCCGCGCGGCGCGAGACGACGACCGCACCCGAGCCCCCGCCCGGCGACGCGCCGCCGCTGCCGGTCGGCCCGATCAAGCCCGGCGCCGCCCCGAGGACGGGTGACGCGAGACCGGCGGACCCGAGACCGGCCGAGTCGCGCATCCCGGAGGGCAAGCCGGCCCCCAAAAAGGTCTCGCGCGAATTGCCGCCCCTCGTCGTGGCGCGGATGTCGCAGGACACCACCCCGACGCTCACCCCGGCGACCTTCCTCGACACCCTGCGGGCGGCGGAGCGCTACCAGGGCCTGGTCGAGGCCGGCGGCTGGCCGTCCCTGCCGGCCGACCTCGCGGTGAAGCCCGGCGAGCGCAACCCGGCGATCCCGCTTCTGCGCCGCCACCTCGTGATGACCGAGGACCTCGCGCCCGGCGGCCCGGAGGGCGACCAACTCGATCCCGGCCTCGTCGCGGCGCTCAAGCGCTACCAGGCGCGGCACAACCTGCCCGAGACCGGGCTCCTCGGCCGCCAGACGCTGGCCGCCCTCAACGTGCCGGCGAGCGTGCGCCAGCGCCAGCTCGCGGCCTCGGCCAACCGGCTGATCGGGTCGAGCTTCCCGTTCGGGGAGCGCTACGTCGCGGTCAACATCCCGTCGGCCGCCGTCGAGGCGGTCGATCACGGCAGCGTCGCGCGCCGCTACGTCGCGGTGGTGGGCAAGCCCGAGCGCGCCTCGCCGTCGGTCGAGACAAAGATCACCAACATCAACTTCAACCCGACCTGGACCGTGCCGGTGTCCCTCATCAAGAAGGACATCATCCCGCACATGCGCAAGGATCCAGGCTACCTCGCCAAGATGCACATCCGCATGCTCGACGGGCAGGGCCAGGAGGTGCAGCCGACCGCCGTCGACTGGTCGACCGAGCGGGCGGTGAACTACACGCTGCGCCAGGATCCGGGCTTCGACAACTCGCTCGGCCAGGTGCGGATCGACATGCCGAACCGGCACGCGGTCTACATGCACGACACGCCCTCGAAGGGGCTGTTCTCCCGCGACGTGCGCTTCCACTCCTCGGGCTGCGTGCGGGTTGCCGACGTGAAGGCGCTGGTCGGCTGGCTGCTCGAGGGCACGCCGGGCCCGAACGGCCCCGGCTCGACCTGGGGCCCGATGGAGATCGAGACCGGCATCGCCACGGGCGAGCGGCGCGACATCAAGCTCGCCAAGCCGATCCCCGTGACCTTCGTCTACCTCACCGGCTACGCCACCCCGGACGGCCGGGTGCATTTCCGCGACGACGTCTACGGCCTCGATACCGGCAAGCCGGCGGAGCCGGCGGTGACGGGTGCGATCGCCAAGCCGGTTCCCGGCAAGGCGGTCCCGAGCCCGGTCGGGTCCGGCAAGGCGGTGCCGGCCAAGCCTTCCGCGACCAAGCCTTCCACGACAAAACCTTCCGCGAACAAGCCGGCCGATGCGAAGCCGGCATCGGATGCCGCGCAGGCCGCACCGAAGCCCGCCGCCAAGGCGGTGCCGAGCCGGACGGTACCGGCCCCCAAGACCGGCCCGGACGCCGAGCGCCGGCCCGCGACACCGGCGACCTGATCCGCCGGAGGCCACGGGGCGTCATCGCAGTGCCGGGCCTGCCGCCCCCAGCATAATGATGCCAGGGATGGGTATCTTTCATCGTTCGTTATGATCTGTCGCGCCCAAGCTAACGTGTTAGCTTCCAGGTACCGCCGCAGGCATGGCCCCGACCCGAAAACCCCATTGCCGCGCGGCGGCGACCCGCCGATGACCCCGCGCCCCGGCAAGGACCCGGCGCGTGACCCGCACCCGCTCGCGCGCTTCGCCCGGGACCGCAGCGGGGCCTTCCTGATCGCCTTCGCGGTCGCCCTTCCGGTCCTGCTCGGGGCGGTGAGCGCCGCCGTCGAGTACAGCCGGCTCCTCTACCGCAAGGCGCAGCTGCAGAGCGCCGCCGATTCCGGGGTGCTGGCCGGCGCCAACATGCTCAAGCTCGCCAACGCCGACGACACGGCGGTGACGAGCATCACCCGGCAGGCGATCGAGGCGCAGGCGCGCACGCCGGCCGACCGCCGGAGCCTGATCGGGGCGGAGGTCGGCGACGGGCGCCGCTCGGTCTCGACGGTGGTCGAGGAGACGGTGCCGTCGCTCATGGGCAAGCTGCTCAGCCTGCCCTCGACCACGATCGTGGTCCGGGCGACCGCCCAGCTCGTCGGCTCGTTCCGGCTCTGCCTGCTCGCGCTCGACAATTCGGCCAAGGGCGCCCTCGACCTCGAGAAACGGGCGCAGGTCACCGCCGAGGGCTGCACGCTCTACTCGAACTCCAGGAGCGCGAGCGGCATCCAGGGCAAGGACAGCGCCACCGCCCGCGCGCTCTCGATCTGCTCGGCGGGAGGCTTCGACGGCTCGAAGGCCCTGTTCACGCCGGCGCCGATCACCGACTGCACGCCGATCGACGACCCCCTGAAGGACCGGCCGCTGCCGAGCCCCAGCTACGACTGCGTGATCCTGAGCCCGTCGGCCAATCCCGGCAAGAAGATGCCGCCGCCCGGCCCGATCAACATGGTGACGGGCGTCGTCACCCTCGATCCCGGCACCTATTGCGGCGGCCTTCGCGTCACCGAGACCGCGATCGTCACCCTGCGCCCCGGCACCTACGTGATGAAGGACGGGCCGCTGATCGTCGACAAGACCGCGAACCTGACCGGCCAGGGAGTGGCGTTCTACTTCACCGGCAGCAAGGGCGGGATGCTGTTCGACAAGGACACCACGGTGAGCCTCACGGCGCCGACGAGCGGGCTGATGGCGGGGCTCCTGATCGCCGAGAGCCGCACGGTCTTCGATCCGATCCCGGTGCCGATCGACACCTACATCACGCCCCCGCCCCCGCCGCCCCCGGGCGGCGCCAAGCCGATGCGCGAGTACCGCATCCTCAGCGACAACACCCGCACGATGCTGGGGACGATCTACCTGCCGGCGGGCCGGCTGATCGTCGACAGCAGCCGCCCGGTGGCCGACCAGTCGGCCTACACGGTGATCGTCGCCCGGCAGATCAACCTCTACGAAGGCCCGAACCTCCACCTCAACGCCAATTACGGCGCGACCTCGGTGCCGGTGCCCGACGGCGTGGGGCCTCGCGCGGGCGCGGCGACGCTGCGCAACTGATGCCCGGCCCGGCTCAGAGCCTGCTCGACCGATGCCATGGTCGTCGGGAGGACCTCTGATCCCATCGGCAACCTCGTCCTGAGGTGTCGGCCCATCGGAGATGGGCTGGCCTCGAAGGAGACCTCCAGTCGGCGCAGGGTTTCCTGGAGCCCTCCTTCGAGGTCAGTCGATCTTCGATCGACTGACGCCTCAGGATGAGGTCGAGAATGGGACAAGAGCTTCACTCAGCTCGAGCAGGCGCTCAGGAGATCCCGAGCCCCCGCACCAGCGTGATGCTGACGAGGAGCAGCACGGCGAGCGAGGCGACGACCGCCAGCGTCACCCGGCCGCCGACCCGGGCCACCACCCGCACGTCGACGCCGAGCCCGAGGGCCGCCATGGCGATCACCGTGAGGATGCCGGCGGTCCGGGTGAGCGGCGCGAGCGCAGCATCGGGCACGAGGCCCAGCGAGCGGGCGGCGGCAAGCCCGAGGAAGCCGAGGATGAACCACGGCACCAGCTTGAAGAAGCCGAGCTTCTTCCTCGCCCCGGCCGGCGCACCGGGCTCGTCGCGCAGGTGCGGGGCGACGAGGGACAGGCCGAGCACGACGGGTCCGAGCATCAGCACCCGCACGAGCTTGACCAGCGTGCCGACCTGGGTGCTGACGAGGCTCACCGGCACGGTGGCGGCCAGCACCTGGGGCACCGCGTAGACCGTGAGGCCGGCGAGCACGCCGTACTCGGTCGGGTTGGTGCCCAGCAGCGGGATCAGGAGCGGCAGGCCGAGCACGACCAGCACGCCGAGGATCGCCGTGAAGGCGATCGAGGAGGCGACGTCGTCGCCGCTCGCCCCGATCACCGGGGCGACCGCCGCGATGGCGGAGTTGCCGCAGATCGCGTTGCCGCAGGCGATCAGGATCGACATCCGGGCCGGCAGGCCGAGCAGCCGGCCGATGACGTAGCTGGCGACGAGCGCGATCACCACGGTGGCGACGATGCCGGTGAGCAGGGCCGGCCCCGAGGCGACGAGCGCCTTGAGGCTGATCGAGGCGCCGAGCAGCATCACGGCGACCTCCAGCAGCTGCTTGGCGCTGAAGGCGATGCCGATGCGCCAGCGCGGCCCCGGCTCCCACAGCGAGCGGATCGCGATGCCGGCGAGGATCGCGATCACCAGCGCCTCGACGTAGGGGTGGTGGACGAGGTGCTCCTCCGCCGCCTGGACCAGGCTCGCCGCCGCCGTGACGGCGACGCAGAGGGAGAGGCCGGGCAGGACCGCGATCGCGGTGCGCCCCATCGTGTCAGGCCGCATCGCCGGGCAAGCTCGCGCAGGAAGGTCTCTGGACGGACGGTCGTGGGGGAAGGGGTCGGCCCGCGGTCACGGGCGGAAACCCGTGCCGATGCCGGCCCGCGGCGGCTGGCCGAGCCAGAGCAGCGCCAAGCCGAGGACCAGGGCGACCGGCGCGGCCGGCGAGAGGGTGAAGGGCAGGCCCAGGAGCTTCCACAGGGCCGGCTGCCCGCCTTCCGCCATGGCCTGGAGGCTGGCGGCCCGGTCCTTCATCAGCGCGGAGGCGAAATCGCTGACCGAGGTGACCAGGACCGCGTTGTTGGCGATCGAGCGGGCGCCGTCATAGACGATCCCGACGAAGCCGGCGGCGAGAAGCAAGAGGCCGAGGCAACGGCAGAGGAAGCGGATCATCCAGGGCTCCGGACCGCGCCCCCCGGGACGCGCGGCACCTTGAGTAGTGAGAGGCCCTTGCCGGCGCAAGGATTTGCGGGGGCGGAGCAAGCGTGAGCGCGGCACCGTGGCGGGTTGATCCCACACGACCCGGCGTGCCACGGCCCCGGCGGACCGACGGCCAGAGAGATGGCCAAGGGAGCGGCCAGGGGAACGGCATGAGGGGAGCGGCATGAGCGGCAGGACGGGCGGGCGACCGGAACTGGTGATCTTCGATTGCGACGGCGTGCTGATCGACAGCGAGCCGATCAGCCTCGCGCGCCTGACCGAGAACCTGCAGCGCATCGGCGTGCCGATCGACCTCGCCACGGTGGCCCGGCGCTTCACCGGCACCAGCATGACCTCGATCATGGCCCACATCGCGACGGATTACGGCGTGCCGACGCCCGAGGGCTTCGTCGACGCGGTGCGGGCCGACACCCTGCGGGCCTTCGACGCCGAATTGCAGGCCATCGCCGGGGTCGCCGCGGTGCTGGAGACGATGCCGGACCGGCGCTGCGTCGCCTCGAGCAGCGATCCGCAGCGCCTGCGCCACGCGCTGACGCTCACCGGCCTCCTGCGGCACTTCGACGGGCACGTCTTCAGCGCCACCATGGTGTCGCGGGGCAAGCCTTTCCCGGACCTCTTCCTCTACGCCGCCGCGCAGATGGGGGTGGCGCCGGAGGCCTGCGTGGTGATCGAGGACAGCGTGCCGGGCGTCGCCGCGGCGCGGGCCGCCGGGATCCCGGCGCTCGGCTTCTGCGGCGGCGGCCACTGGTCGCACGACCGGGCCGGGGCGGATCTTCTGGCCGCCGGTGCCGTCCGGGTCTTCGACGAATTCGCCGACCTGCCCCATCTACTCGGGACGTGGGACCGCGTGTCCCGTTAAGGGACGGGGAGCCCTGGCACCGGTTTCGCATTGACCTCGCGCGCGCTCCCGGCACAGTCCGGGGCCGCCGCGACCGGTCCAGCGATCCGTTCCGGGAACCCGTCCTCGTCAACCGGAGCCCGCCGTGAGACCAGCCCGCATCGTCGCCTTCTCGGGCAACGTCCGCCGCCCGTCCCGGACCCGCGCGCTGGTGGAGGCGGTCACGGCCGAGCTCGGCCGGCAGCGCCCCATCGACCTCAAGGTCTACGACCTGGCCGAGATCGGCACGGGCCTCGGCGCCACCACCCGGCAGGCCCTGCCGCTGCCGATCGCCCACATGATCGAGGCGATGGAGGGCGCCGACGGGCTCGTCGTCGGCTCGCCGGTGCATAACGGCGCCTATTCGGGCCTGTTCAAGCACGTCATCGACTTCCTCGATCCCGCCGCCATCGCGGGCAAGCCGGTGGTGCTGACCGCGACCGGCGGCGGGCCGCGCCACGCCCTGATGGTCGAGCACGCCTTGCGCCCGCTCTTCGGCTTCTTCACCGCCCACGTCGCGCCGACGGCGGTCTATGCCGGCGAGGCCGAGATCGAGGACGGGATCGTCACCGACGCCCGGGTCGCCGAGCGGGTGGCCGCGGCCGCGGCCGAGCTCGGCCACCTCCTCGACGTGGCCGAGGCCGCCCGCCGGGCCGGATCGGGACGGGCGGCGGCACTCTGAAAATCGTTCGCCGACGCGATTACAGGTTCGGCGACAAAACCGATGCGGGATCGGGGATCCAAGCGGAGTTGTCCCGTGCAACTCTGCTCGTGGGCAGAGCGGGCCACCGTCCAACCGCGATCAGAACCGCACCCGCCGACGCAGCATGGCAACCAGTTCCATAGGGGCGGCTTGGCGGAGGATCACGGCTTCGCAGAGCCGACCGAGATCCTCGCCATCCACCACCGCGTACTCACCGCCGTTGCGTTCGATGAATTCCAAGGCGGCGAAGAACGCCGTGCGCTTGTTACCTTGTTGAAAACAGTGGTTCTGACCGACGCCTTCCAGAAGGCGCACAGCCAGCACGATGCGATCGTCTTCCCCCTCGTAGGCCCAGGCATTGAGGGGCCGCGCCGCGGCACTTTCCAGGCCGCCACGGTTCAGGACGTGGAAGGGCTCCGAGGTCTCGCTCAGGATTTCCCGATTGATCGCTTCGATTTCATCCGCTGTGATCCAAACAGGAGGATCAGCGGGCAAGGTAGGCAGCCGTCTTCGGGAACTGCTTCAACCGGCGCGCCGTCCGCTCTCTCACGCCCTCGATATCGGCCTCCCGCCGAAGGGCATTCTGCATGTATTCCGCCCTGTTGCCCTCTTCCGGCACTGAGGCAGATTCCAAAACTTGAGACGATATGAAGTCGTCGAGACGTTTCTTGACCTCCCCGATCCGGCCTAGAATTTTTTCATACGTATCTGCCCTAGCTTTCGCCATCTGCTCAACGCGCCTGATCTCTTTCCGCACGAACCGACCGGCATCAGGAGAGATCTGGCTGACTTTTTCTTCTGTCGAAAGGGCGTTACGGATATTCTCCCCGTCCATATCGGCGTAGATCTTGCGGCCTTCTTCGACCTCCTCTAGCTGAATAGCGAGATGAGCCGAAATATTTCGAAGCACCGCAAGGGACTGCGACCGACACGCGCCCTCAATCTGCCTCGGCATCTCGGACATACCGTGCAAGACGTGGGCGCGCCACGATATATAGCTCTCGATTATCGCGTCCGTTGAAGCGCGAACCTGCTCTCTTGCTTCATCGGTCGAGGTGCCGAAATTGAGCCTTGGCGCAAGAAACACGGTCGTCGCAGCTCGCGGCTTACTCGTGACTGCGTTCTGCGCAGCCTCGAAGGCCGACATATCGAAGGCGGGTAAGCCCATCGGGATCTCCTGACGGACGGAATGTAGGGCGCCGGCCGCTCATGACGCAATCCGGCGTCTCGCCTCCCCTCGTCGCCACCGCTTTCGCCGACCCGACGCCGCGATCCCGGACAGTCCTGGGGCCTCGCGTATCCGAGCGTCCGAACTCCGCCGACGATGCCATCCGGAGGCTGCCGAACACCCGCCGTCGGTCCCCGGGTAGGACGCATCGATGGCCGTCGGGCAACTCACGAGCGGCTCGGTCGGGCCTGACTGCGGACGCCTCCCTTCCGAAAGACGATTGCGACGGCATACCTCACCTGCGGCAGCCCATCAGGGACGGCTCGACCCTAACCCTCCCCGCCCGACCGCGCCTGGAGCCGGCGGAAGGTCCGGCCGTAGGCCGCGTAGCTCGCCACCGTCCGGGCCATCATGGCGCGGCGCTCCGAATCGAGGCGCGCGAGCTTCCGGGCCGGGCGCCCGCCCCAGAGCCAGCCGGAATCCAGCACCTGCCCGGGATCGGTGGCGCTGCCGGCTGCCAGCAGCACGTCGGCCTCCACCACCGTGCCGGGGCCGAGGCGCGCCCCCATGCCGACGAGGCAGTGCGGGCCGATGCGGCCGTCGCCGGCGCGCACGTTGTGGCCGAGCGTCGTGTCGTGCTCGATGACTAGGCCGTCGGCGCGGGTGTGGAGCGCGCAATTGTCCTGCACGTTGACGTTCGACCCGATCACGATCGGCCCGAGCCCGGCCTCCAGCCGGCAGGAGAAGAACACGCTCGCCCCCGGCGCCAGGGCGACCCGGCCGTGCAGCCGGGCGGTGCGGGCGACGAAGACGGCGGGATCGGCCGCGAAGGCCTCGCCCGGGCCCGGGGCCGGCTCGGCGGCGGCGGCCTCGCGCAGGCGCTCGGCCCGCTCCGCCAGCTCGCCGGGGGCGAGCGGCCGCACCGGCCGGGCCGGGCTGCCGGCGCAGACGAAGCCCGCCGGCAGGGTGGTGCGCGGAAACACCGTGCTGCCGGCCTCGAGCAGCACCCCGTCCTCGATCACGGACCCGTCGAGGACGACGCATTCCTCCGCGATCACGCAGTCGTCGCCGACCGTGCAGGCATGCACCACCACGTCGCGCCCGACCGTGACCCGGTCGCCGACGATGCACGGGTACATCTCGGCGGCGATGTGCAGGGTCGAGCGGGCGCCGAGCCAGAACCGGTCGCCCACCACCACGTCGTGGCCGTCGGCCCGGATCACCGATTCGTCGCCGAGCCAGGCCTGGGCGCCGAGGCTCGCCCGCCCGATCACCGCGCTGCCGCGGCCGCACCAGACCGGCCGGGCCGCGAAGGTCGGCTCGGTGTCGTCGTAGGGGAGGAGGAGGTCAGGGGTCACGGGGGCGATCCTCCGGCCGCACGAGGCCGGCCGTTCCTCGCCCAGGTCTACCCCCGCGCGGGCGCCGCGCACAGCCCGCCGCGCGCGGCCCGGGAGGCGTTCGTGCTAGAGAGCCCGGTGAAGATCTCTCCGCGCGGACCCGCCATGACCCGACCCGCCATGACCCCTCGCCTCTCGATCCAGCCCGAGCCCTTCGACGTCGCGGCGGAGATCGCCGCCCTCACCGCGGAGCTCGGCGGGCGGGCGGGCGCCATCGTCAGCTTCACCGGCCTGTGCCGCGACGAGGACGGACGGCTCGCCGCCCTCGAGCTCGAGCATTATCCCGGCATGGCCGAGGCCGAGATCGGCCGCGTGCTCGACGAGGCCACCCGGCGCTGGCCGCTCCAGGGCGCGGCGGCGATCCACCGCCACGGCCTGGTACGGCCGGGCGAGGGCATCGTGCTGGTGCTCGCCGCCTCCGCCCACCGCACCGCCGCCTTCGAGGCCGCGAGCTTCCTGATGGACTACCTCAAGACCCGCGCGCCGTTCTGGAAGCGCGAGCACCGGGCCGACGGCACCCTGGGCGGCTGGGTCGAGGCGATGGAGCACGACGCGGCGGCCGCCGCGCGCTGGTGAGCGCGGGCGCCCGCCCCGACCGTCGCGACGCGGGCCCCGCACGGATCGACATGACACCCTGCGCGCCGCACCGGCCCGGGCGGGCAAGCGCTCCTTCGTGGGCGAATCCACGAAAACGACAGCATTCGAATCGTGGGAAGCGGGGATTGCGGACAATTCGAGCGGTCGAACTGAGGATTCGCTGACCGGGCTCGGGCAAGCTCGTCCCATGATCCGCGACCACAGATCCTCCGACCCGCTGCCGTTCGATCCCTTCAGCGCGCGCAACCTCGCGATGGTCTGCGCGCTCGTCGGGCTCGTGACCCTCCTGATCTCCGAGCGGCCGACGCCCGGGGGCGTGCTGCTCGCCTGGGGCGGCCTCGTCGGCTGGGCCCTGCTGCGGGTCTTCGGGCGCGCGCCGCAGCCGGTCCGGAAGCGGCCCCGCCGCCGGCCGATGCCGGTCGTCGAGATCCTGGAGCCGGAGGAATGGGCGCCCCGCCGCCCGGCCCCGGCGCTGGCGCTGCCCAAGCCCATCGCCCTGCCCAAGGGGATGACGGCGCCCGAGCCGGCCGCCCCGGCGGAACCGGCCTGGCAGACCCCGGCGCATCCCGCCGTGCTCGCCGGCGTGCGGCGCCGGCGCGAGGAGGGTTAGGCAGCGGTACGACGGTCGCCGGATGGCCGCGCAAGGCTATGTGTGCCGGCAGGGCGGCCCGGTGCCGCCGGCCGGAAAGCTCCCCGACATGCCCGTTTCCCCCTCGCCGGATGCCCTCGCCCCGGGCGCCCCCCGCCCCGCCTGGACGAGCACCCGCTCGCTCGTCCTCGCCGGAATCGGGGTGGTGGCGTTCACGGCGGCGCTGCTGCTGGCCTGGCACTCGGCCGACACGCTGCTCCTGATCTTCGCCGGCATCCTGTTCGCGGTCTTCCTCGACGGGCTCACGCACTATCTCGGCCGCGTCGTGCCGCTCGGCCACGGGTTCCGGCTCGCGATCGTCAGCCTGCTCCTCACCGTCATGGTCCTCGGCATGGTCGGGCTCGGCGGCGCCACCGTGGCGGGGCAGGCCCAGCGCCTGGGGGAGACCTTGCGCGAGCAGTCCGGCACCGTGAAGTCCTGGCTCGACGCCCGCGGGGTCGACACCCGCTTCCTCGATTTCGGCAAGCTCAAGGACGCGGCCGCCCAGGGCGGCGGGGCGCAGGGCGGCACGGCCGAGGAGGAGCGCCCGAAGGGCCCGAGCCTGCCGAGCCCCGGCACGCTGCTCTCGGGTGCCGGCAGCGTGCTCGGCCAGGCCTCCACGGTGGCGCTGGCGGTGTTCGGCGCCATCGGCAACGTGTTCATCGTGGTCGTGCTCGGGCTGTTCGTGGCCGCCGAGCCGCGCACCTACCGCGACGGCTTCCTGCGCTTCGTGCCCTCGCGCCAGCGCACCCACGCGGCCTCCGTCGCCGACGACATCGGCATCACGCTGCGCCACTGGCTGTTCGGCCAGCTCGTCGTGATGGCGGCGATCTTCGTCTGCGTCTGGCTCGGGCTGACGCTGGTGGGCATCGACGGGTCCCTGATCCTCGGGCTCCAGGCCGGGCTGCTCTGCTTCATCCCGACCATCGGGGCGCTCGTCGCCGGCATCATCATCGTGCTCGCCTCCCTCGCCTCGGGGCTGAAGGGCGTGGTCGCCGGGATGGCCGTCTACCTCCTGGTGCAGACGCTCGAGAGCTACGTGCTGACGCCGTTCGTGCAGAAGCGGGCCCTCGACATCCCGCCCGCCACCCTGTTCGCCGGCCAGATCCTGCTCGGCGTGCTGTTCGGCCTCTGGGGCGTCGCCCTGGCGCTGCCGCTGATGGCGGTCGTGAAGGTGCTGCTCGACAGGCTCTACATCGAGGACACGCTGGGGGAGGATGCGGGCTAAGGCTCTCCCTTCGAGGGAGGCGCGACGGCCCGGGACGGACCCGGGGATCGTCCCATCCTGTCCTCCCACCTCATCCTGAGGTGTTGGTCGATCGAAGATCGACGAACCTCGAAGGAGGGCTCCAGCGATCTCGGAGACTTCCGGAGCCCCCTTCGAGATCAGCCCATCACTGACGGACCGACACCTCGGGATGAGGTCGCGGGTAGGATGAAAGCCGTCCTCCCGGTTGAACGGCCTCTCGGCTCCGGCGGCGTCAGGCGCTCTGCGGCTTCGTCACCTTGGCCTCGATCGCGTCCCAGACCGCGACCGCGAGGTCGGGGCCGCCGAGGCGCTTGATCGCCCGGATGCCGGTCGGCGAGGTGACGTTGATCTCGGTCAGGTTGCCGTCGATCACGTCGATGCCGACGAGGATCAGGCCGCGCCGGCGCAGCTCCGGGCCGATCGCCGCGCAGATCTCCCGCTCGCGCGGGGTGAGCGCCGTGGCCCCGCCGGTGCCGCCCCGCACCATGTTGGAGCGGATGTCGTTGGCCGCCGGCACCCGGTTGACGGCGCCGAGAGGCTCGCCGTCGACCAGGATGATGCGCTTGTCGCCCTCGGTGATGCGCGGCAGGAAGCGCTGCACCACCCAGGGCTCCCGGAAGGTGACCGAGAACAGGTCGAACATCGAGCCGAAATTCGGGTCGTCGGGCAGCACCCGCAGCACCGCGGCGCCGCCGTGGCCGTGCAGCGGCTTCATCACCACGGCGCCGTGCTCGGCCCGGAACGCCTCGATCTCCTGCTTGTCGCGGGTGATCAGGGTCGGGGGCATCAGCTCCGGATAGGCGGTGACGAACAGCTTCTCGGGGGCGTTGCGCACCTCGAACGGGTTGTTCACCACGAGCGTGTGCGGGTGGATCCGCTCCAGCATGTGCGTCGCCGTGATGTAGGCGAGGTCGAAGGGCGGGTCCTGGCGCATCAGCACCACGTCGACCTCGGCGAGATCGATCCGCTCCTGGGCGCCGAGATGGGCGTGGTCGCCCTCGACGTCCTGCACCCGCAGGGGCTCGGCCCGGGCGGTGACGCGCCCGTCGCGCATCGAGAGCCGGTCGGGGGTGTAGTGCAGCAGCGTGTGGCCGCGCCGCTGCGCCTCCAGCAGGAGCGAGAAGGTGGTGTCGCCGGCGATGCGGATCGCCTGGATCGGGTCCATCTGGACCGCGACGGTGAGGGCCATGTCGGGAGATCTCCGGTCGCCCGGGGTTATCGGGCGGCCCGCGCCCGATGGCAACGGCCGCGAAAGAAGGGAGGCCCCGCGCGAAGGTCGCGGCGGGGCCTCAAGTCGGGGAGGAAACGCCCATGAGCGTCGGCGGAAGGCCTCGCAAGTCGCGCGCCAACTCGCGCACAAGGGCGCGCCGACGCGCCGGATCGCGCCCCAGACCGGTCGGTCAGGCCCCGGCCTGCGGGTCCTGCCCCGGCCAGTCGACGATGCGGTCCGGCAGTTCCTCGGTCTCGAACTCCTCCTCGGTGCCGCTGACGCGGCCGCGGACCGAGATGCCGGCCTCGTGCACGGTGCGGCGGGTGCCGGAGACCAGCGGGTGCCACCAGGGCAGGTCGTGCCCGTCCCGCACCAGGCGGTAGCCGCAGGTCGGCGGCAGCCAGGTCAGGGTGCGCACCGCCTCGGGCGTCAGGCGCACGCAGTCCGGCACCTTCTTCTGGCGCCGGGGATAGTCGCGGCAGCGGCAGGTAGCGGCGTCGAGGAGCGTGCAGCCGATATCGGTGTAGTGGATCTCGGCCGTGTCCTCGTCCTCGAGCTTCAGGAGGCAGCAGCGGCCGCAGCCGTCGCACAGGCTCTCCCACTCCGCCGGGCTGAACGCCTCCAGGCTCTTCCCGCGCCAGAACGGCGTCTCGGCCTTGAGGGAGTTCTCGGCCTTGAGAGAGACGGGGGCAGGCTTGCCCGGACGAGAGGTGCCCGGACCAGGCGTGCCGGGAGGAGATTTGCGGGCGTCGGCCACGGGTGCTGGGCCTCGAAGGCGCCGGGAAACCGGGCGCGGATGCGGGACGAACGGACGGGAGACCCCTCCCCTGCCGCAGGCCGGCGTCGAGGGCAAGCGCGGCGGCGGGAGGCTGCGCAATCCTGCGACGTCGTGTCGGCGCATCCGTGCCCCATATAGTGCGGGCAGAGGAGCGATCCGCCTCTCTGCCGCCCCGGTCTCGCGCTAGAGTGCGGGGCTTGATAGACCCGACCGCGCGCCCACCCGAGGACCCGTCGTGCCCGAGAACCGGCCCACCAACCGGCTGACCCAGCTCCGGACCCGCCTGTCCCGCGGGGCCCTCGGCTTCGACGCCTGGCTGAACGACGCGCTCTTCAGCGGCAGCCGCTCGTTCGGCGAGGCCTATGGCCGCTACGCCGAGAAGATCCAGCGGCGCTTCCGGGTCACCGGCGTCAAGCGCCTCGTCCTCGACCTCGCCAGCGAGGGCGTGACCCTCGGGCTCGCCGGCGGCGTGGTGATGCTGACGCTCGCGCAGTCGGCCTTCAACCAGACCAGCGAGAACTGGCTCAAGGCGCCGGACCTCGCCGTGACCTTCCTCGACCGCTACGGCACCGAGGTCGGGCGGCGCGGCATCAAGCACGACGATTCGCTGCGCATCGACGAGTTTCCCGACATCCTGATCAAGGCGCTGATCTCGACCGAGGACCGGCGCTTCTACGAGCACTGGGGCATCGACCCGATCGGGACGCTCCGCGCCGTGACGGTGAACGCGCGCGGCGGCGGCCACGTCCAGGGCGGCTCCTCGCTGACCCAGCAGCTCGCCAAGAACCTCTTTCTGTCGAACGAGCGCTCGCTCGAGCGCAAGGTCAACGAGGCGTTCCTGGCGCTCTGGCTCGAATGCCACCTGACCAAGAACGAGATCCTGAAGCTCTACCTCGACCGCGCCTACATGGGCGGCGGCACCTTCGGGGCGGCGGCCGCGGCCGACTACTATTTCGGCAAGAACCTCAAGGACATCACCCTGCCGGAGGCGGCCATGCTGGCCGGCCTGTTCAAGGCGCCGACGAAATACGCGCCCCACGTCAACCTGCCGGCGGCCCGGGCCCGCGCGGCGGACGTGCTGCACAACATGGTCGAGGCCGGCTACCTGACGGAGGGCCAGATCCAGTCGGCCCTGCGCAACCCGGCGACGCCGGTGACGCGCTCGCGCGACATCAGCGCCGACTACTACCTCGACTGGGCCTTCAACGACATCAAGAAGCTCGTCGACGAGGGCAAGCTCAAGAAGGAGCGGGTGCTGGTCGTGAAGACCCCGCTCGACCTCGCGATCCAGAAGCGGGCCGACCAGGCGGTCGAGAACGTGCTGCGCCAGTTCGGCGACGCCTTCGACGTCGAGCAGGCGGCTTTGGTCACCATGGACCCGGACGGCGCCGTGCGGGCGATGGTCGGCGGGGCCGATTACGGCCAGAGCCAGTTCAACCGCGCCACCGACGCGCTGCGCCAGCCCGGCTCGTCGTACAAGCCCTACGTCTACGCCGCGGCGCTCGCCACCGGGCAGTGGCGGCCCGAGAGCAAGGTGGTCGACCGGCCGGTCTGCATCGGCAACTGGTGCCCGGCGAATTACGGCCGCTCGTTCGCCGGCACGGTGCCGCTCTGGGTCGCGGTGGCCAAATCGATCAACACCATCCCGGTGCAGTTCTCGATCGCCATGGGCAAGCAGCTCGGCGAGACCCACGACGCCCGCGCGGCCAAGCTCGGCCGGGCCAAGATCATCGAGTTGTCCCACAAGATGGGCATCACCTCGAACCTGGTCGATTCGGTCTCGCTGCCGATCGGCTCGGCCGAGGTGACGGTGATCGACCAGGCGGCCGGCTACTCGGTCTTCGCCAACGGCGGCAAGCGGGCCAAGCCCTACGCGGCGACCGAGATCCGCACCGGCGCCGGCGAGGTGATCTACCGCCACGACACCAGCGAGCCGGCGCCCGAGCAGGTGCTCTCGACGCGCGTCGTCGCCGACATGAACTTCATGCTGAACAAGGTCGTCGACGAGGGCACCGGCCGCAAGGCGGCGATCGAGGGCGTGCGCACCGCCGGGAAGTCCGGCACCACCAACGCCTACCGCGACGCATGGTTCGTCGGTTATACCGGCAACCTCGTCACTGCGGTCTGGTACGGCAACGACGACCATTCCTCGACCAAGAACATGACCGGCGGCTCGCTGCCGGCGATGACCTTCCACGAGGTGATGGCCCCGGCCCACCAGGGCATCGAACTCAAGCCCCTGCCGGGCTTCGAGTCCGACAAGGCCGCCGCCCGCGCAGCGCAAGGCCCCGCCCCGACCGCTCCACCCCCCGGCGCCCCGGCCGGCGCCCTCTCGCGCCGCTCCTTCGAGGTCCTGGGCGGGCTCGGCCAGCTGTTCCGCTCGGTCGAGAGCCCGCCGCCCGGGCGGGCGGCGTTCAACGCGGTGGGGGGGCAGGTCGGGGTGCCGTGAGGGATGGGCGGGTCGCTTCGGCCGTGCCGGCGCGACGCCGCCTTTCGGCGGAGACCGCATCGATCCCGCCGAACCCATCGATGCCGCAGGGGAGAAGCGTGGCGTCGCTCAATCCTTCGAACGGCACCTGCCGGGATCCGTTTCAGTCCGGGATGGGCGGTGGCCCGGCGACGCCCCGCTCGCCGATCGCCCTGGTTTCACCGCGTCATTCCGCAACGCCGTCCCGCGATCTCGCGGGATGGTGCCGGCGGCGACCGAACGGGCCTGCGGGGATGGACGATGGCCTCGGTTGAGCGGGGGCGACACGACGGCGGCGACGAGCCCTCACGCCGCCTTCGACTGGCCCGCGCAGGCCGCAAGGACACATCTCACCGCTGGACCGAAGGCGCCGAACCGCACCGTTGACATCGAAATCTTTCAAAGTTATTGCAATCTAGAATATGAATTATTGGTAAGCTAATGTCCCCTTCTTTGCTCACCAGACAAACCCATAACGACGCCGATACATGCGTTTTCGAGATGAGTTGCGTAAATTCGTATTATGCCTATCCGAACCTGCTTGAACTCGAAGCGATTCCGGAAAACGTGAAGGGAACGCTCGAATATTTGTGGCGACGCTCGGTCCACGAAGGTCGGAAAATCAGGATTCTACAGTTTTTTGATGTTTTCGTTGCGAAGGAAGGACTTGTCTTCGATCGCAATCTCAATCTGATTCCAGAAACGCGGACATATCATAGCGACGGCGAAGTCGCCGAAGGACTTGAGAAAGCCAGATCGTTCGCTCTGTCCGGGGGCGGTGCGTCGATCGATCGATGCATTCTGGGGAAGAGCCGGGGAGCAACCAATTACGGGCATTTCATTCTTGAGATGCTCCCCCGAGCGTGGATGGCTCGCAAGCACCTCCAAGTGGACGATTGGCCGGTCCTGATCCATCGTGCCTCGGCGGATCTCGTTCGAACCGCCTCGCAGGCCTTGAACGCCATTGGCGTGTCCGACGACAAGATCATTATTACAGGTGAAGAACCGACCTTCGTCAAACATTTGATCTTCGTTGACGGCTTAACGCAACATTCATACTATTTATCACCATTTGTTTTTCAATGCCTCGACGAAATATCAGCAAATATTCAAGCCGATTCGGACAAAAGGATTTATGCGAGTCGCGGAGCTCACTCGTCGCGCAACTTCCACGAGGAAAATGTCGCCGCGCGCAAGCTGATCGAGCTGGGATACAGCGAAAAATTCTCCGGCACTCTCGATTTTCAGTCGCAAATCAAGATGTTCAAAGGCGCGGAGCGCATCGTCGGAGTGATGGGGGCAGACCTCACGAACATCGCTTTCTGCCATCCTGGAACGACGATTTTCTGTTTCATGCCGAACACGGCATCCGAGGTGCTGTTCTGGATGATCGCCCAGGCACGGCGCCTCGATTATCGGGAAATCCGCTGCACGGAAGTCGGGCCCCAAACCGGCAGTCTGCCCTGGGACCGTTCGATCCAGATCGATCCGGACAGGCTCGCGAGGATCGTGTCCGCGTAGAGCATTGTCCGGCGAAGTGGATTTCGGTTCGTCGACAGCGGATGCGGCTAGATCGATGACCCGACGGCCTGTCGGGCGGAGTGGATACCCGCCCGACGAACGATGGTCCCGCGCAACCCGCGATGGAGTCTTCGGAGCGGTCGGCTCCGCCCGGTCGCCATCACCGCCACCGAACCAGACCGGTGCGCCGCCCACCGGCATGGGGCGGCGCGCGCATTGGTACCAAACTCGTCAACCATGGACGTCCATCGCCATCGGGGACATCGTCCCCTCGGGACCAGGTCCATGCCCCATCATCCACGAGTGAACCATGCCCGATATACGCTCCCTGATGCTCCGCGCAGAGCGAAAGCTGAGACCTGCAGCTTTCGGATACGACTACAACGACGGAGGATTGAGCAATCAGAAACTGGCTCTGCTCGGCCTCGTGCTCTCGGTCGACAAACAGAGCGAGCCGCGCAAACGCAGGATGTTTCTACCGGACCTCTACAGCAAACACCATGACGAGACGCGGTCGGCGCGCGTCCCGTTCGGCGATGTCTTTTTCGAAGACGTTTTTCGCGATTTCGCCCGACGCTGGAACATCGAGATCGTTGGTAGACCTCTCTTCTTCGACCAGGAACGGATCGCCCGTGGCGGATGGACCTATTTCGGCGAGGCGTCCTGCCATCTCGCCGATCTCTGCACCCATCGTCGGGAAACGATATTCGAGGACCTGTCGTCCGATTTCTTCAGGTCGCTGGTTCCCAAGATAAAATTCGATAAGTCTTTCATCGACGTTTGTAAATCAATATACATTGATAAAGATATAAATACAGTCGCGCAATTTAGAATTGAAGAAGATTGGCATGTTTTCTGCGTAAATCATCTTTCTCACACTTTGAAAGAGTCCGAAGATATTTATCTAGATCCCGAGGATATTTCCAAAAAAATACAAGCCAGCATCGATATGGGCCAGCCCAGCCTGTACGTAACTTGTGATGAGCGCTACTTAAGGCAATCAAAAGAAACGATCAGACAAAATGTCAAAGCGGCCAGCGGCATCGATATATTTTTTAAATCGGACGTGGGAGATCACGCCACACTCTCGGCGATGAATCAGCTGAATTCCTCGATTGTTGATTTTGAAATCGCGAAAATGGCGAAAATTTATGTCGGAAATTCGCGCAGCACATTCTCGAACACCTTGTCATTCGAACGATACTGCGCCAACTTCAACAAATCCGCTTCGGATTACATCTACAATGCGCCGGGAGGGACTTTGGGCCGTCGTCGCGATCTCGGTACGCGGGACACTCCGAGTGCCGTTCTGGCAGGATGAGCCGCGCACCCGGCGAGTTTTGGCTCATCGCTGCCGCCGAGTTCGCCCCGCTTTTGGTGCCCCGCGAAGGGTGACGTGTCGATGTCCGGGCGCCGGCCGGGACTGAATCGAGATCGCTCGATCGGGCCACCGGGCGCACACGAAACTCCGACGAGGGCGGGGCGCCATCCCCACCCGCCGAAAGCCTCACACGGGAGACTTGGCCCCAGCGCGGATCGTCAATGTTCCCACGTGACGCCCTCGCGGACCACCCTGGCCGGTGCGCCGATGATGAGGCTGTTGGGAGGGAAGTTCTGTTTCGAGACGAAGGACCCTCTCCCCACGATACTGTCCCGGCGGATATGGGCGCCGCCCCACAGCGAGACGCTGCCGGCGCTCCAGACGTGATCCTCCATGATCACGTCACCGGGCGGGTTGAGGCGCTCACCGGTCGCGACATCGATGATCTTGTGAACGTGCGACGTCGAGAAATTCGTGCCTTCGGCGATCAGGCAATTCTCGCCGATTTCGATTTTCGCGCTCTCGTGCATGTGGATGTGGGAATGGCCGTTGAAACCGGTTCGTGCGCCGATGCGAAGCGAGCCCGGGGCGATCAGCTGAATATTGACTCCGTTCAACACACACTGTTCACCAATGTAAACGTGATTATTTCCATGAACTTTCAAATGAATATGCGCGCAAGCAATTGGATTTTTTATGCTTAGAGCATTACTTATTCCAAGTATTTCGATCAATCCATTCCCTGATTCAAGCATTTGCTCCGATATGTCGATTTGATTTTGCCCCACATGCTCTTCGAAGATTCTGACCGGCATCGAGAGGTCCTTTGATGGGCGTAGGGATGCGATCTAGCGGGTTTCGCACCCGGGTGTCGATGCCGCTCCGGTGACGCCCGGCCCACCCGTCGATCATCCGGTCGTGGGCCATGGCCACAATCCGGAGTGCCGGACCAAAAACCCGTTCGGCCCCAGCCCGACCTGGGCTAGACACGCCCCACGATGCTGACCGAGAAAGTCCTCCCCCGGGAGTCCGGGCGCGCTGCGCCCTCCCCCCTCAGCCGGCCTGTGCCGAGGCTCCTGCGGGGAGCCGCACGGCTGCGCCGGATGGGAAACGTCGGGCTGGTGCTCTACGCGCTAGCCCTTGGCGCGGTCCTGGGCCTCGCCTCCGCCAACTGGGCGACGCGGGGGCGCTACCCGTTCGGGGGTGTCACGCTCAATGCCTGGACGGCCTGGCCGAAGATCGGCGCGCGCGACGCCGACCCCTACGTGCGGGCGATCCATGCCCGCACCGGCGAGGTGCCGCTGGCGCTCGGCGAGGGCCTGCTGCTCACCGCGCTCACCGACGATTCCGGGCGCCGGCTCGATCCGTCCTGCCGCTACCGCATCGCCGGGGCCACCCCGCCGTCCCGGGCCTGGACCCTGACGGTGGAGCGGCGCGGCCGGGCCAGGGCCGAGGCCACGACGGATGCCGCCAAGACCGAGGGGGCGAAGACCGAGGGTGCGAAGACCGAGGGGGCGGGGGATGCGGGGGCGCCGCGCACCGGGTTCACCTCCACGGAGGTGCTGCGCGACCGCGACGGCCGGTTCGCCGTGACCCTGGGCCCGGTCGTGCAGCCCGGCAACTGGCTGCCGATGCCGGCGGGCGAGGGCTCGATCCGGCTGGTCCTGCGCCTCTACGACACGCCGGTGGCGGCGAGCACGGGCGTGCTCGAACGCGAGGGCGTGCCCTCGATCACCCGGGAGGATTGCCCGTGACGCCGCTCGGCCGCTTCATCCTCGCCACCCTGTGCGGCCTCGTGCTGGCGGGGCTCGTCCACGTCGCGGCGGTGCTGGCGATCCCCTACCTCGCCACCGGGGACGCGCTGAGCCAGGCCCGCGCCACGCTCGCCAACGACACCTCGGTGCTGGTCCACGCCGTCGAGACCGGCGGCAAGGCCGAGGGCGCGCCGGCGGCGGGCTGGCTGCCGCGGCAGGACCCGGCGGTGGCGGTCGGCGTCTGCGCCTACGACCTCGACGACGGCCCGGTGCGGATCACCGCCGAGACCGGCCCGCTCCTCGAGACGATCGCGCTGCACGGCCGCAACGGCGCCTACTACGCAATCACCGACCAGGCGGCCCTGCGCGGCACCGTCGAGCTCGTGATCATGACCAAGCGCCAGTACGACGAGGCGCTGGCGAGCGCCGACGAGGACGAGCGCAACCGCGACATGCGGATCGTCGCCCCGAGCCGGGAGGGCTTCGTCAGCATCCGGGTGCTGGCCGCCCTGCCGAGCCAGCAGGCGCTCGCCAACGAGGCCGCCCGCTCGGTCTCCTGCACCATCGACGGGCCGGACGAGTAGCGGCACGAAAGCCTTCGACCCTCGCGTCGTCGCGCGAATCCGATCGTAGGCGCGGCGAACCTATCCCTTGCGCACCAGCACCGCCGGGCCGGGCTCCGGCGGGACGAGGCCGCAGCGCGCCTCGGCATCCGGCGGCAGCAGCGGGTCGAGGAGGCTGCGGCGCGAGTCGAGGAACGCCAGGGCGCGCTCGCCGGCCACCGCCTCCTCCTCGGGGGCCGCGACCAGCAGGTGCTCGAGGGCGTAGCGGTAGGACGCCGCCCGGGCGCCCGTCTCCAGCCGCACCCAGGCGATGAGGCAGCGGTTCTCGGCCACCCGCATCGCGGCGCTGCGCACGTCGCGGTCGTCGAGGGTGGTGATGAAGGGCAGGCTCTGGAGCCGCGTCAGGTCCGCGCGCACCACCCGGGACGCGGTCTCGGCGAAGGCCGGCACCAGGCGGCCGTCCGCCACCATGTCGTCGGAGAGGCGCCGGTAGCGCGAGATCACCGAGCGGTACGGTCCGGCGGTGATCGCCTCGTAATAGGCGGCGGGGTCCGACAGGCGCCAGCCGACCGGCAGCACCCGGGCCCGGGTGAGGTTGTCGAGGGCGGCCTCGAACAGGCTGCGCTCGCGCGCCGGCATCAGGAAGCGCCAGGCCCGGTCGCGCAGCGCCCGCTCGTCCTCCGTGAAGGGGAACAGCGAGGCCGCCTCGCCCCGCTCGCGCGCGGCGAGCGTGCCGGCGGCGTCGATCAGGCTGTTCCAGGCGGTGGGAGCCGGGCGGCCGAAATCGCCCTGCTGGACGCAGGACGCCACCAGGGGGGCGGCGAGCAGCACGCCGCCGACGAGGAGACCGCGCGCGGACGTCGCCAGGAGACCCATGGCCCGGAGCCTCGGCTCAGCGCGTGCAGCGCCGCTCGGGAGCGGGCAGGTCGGTCTCGGCGGGATCGGGCAGCCTCTCATAGCGCACTCCCGTGAACAGCAGAATCGTGCCGCGGACCGGGTCCGCCGCAGGGTGATCGACCGGGCCGGACGCGGCCTCGCCCGCGCCGCCCGCCCGGGTCGTGCCGCCCGCCCGGCGCGGGCCGCCGGCCCGGAACGGGATGATGTCCGCCGAGGGACGTCGCTGGTGGCCGATCATGCGCGCTCTCCCGCCTCTCCACGTCCCTCCGGGACCGCCGCCCGTCGCGGCTTCGCGGATGGACCAAACCACGGGCATGGTTAACGGACTGTTTCCAAGCCGCCATTCCCGAGGGGCCGCCGGGACTTCGGCGTAAACCATCGGTGAGCGGAGAGGCGCGGACCGGGCCGTCATCCCCGTTGTCCCCAGGCCCCGGGCCGACCCGTGCCCGCAGCCTTAAGCGTCGCTTTACGCGCCGCCTCGCATTCTCGGGATCGCTTTCATGTCCTGCGTACCCGATCGCCCATGGCCCGCTCCGCCGCCGACGCTCCGCCGGACCTGTCCGGCCTCCTCGATCTCGCACGAGACCGGCGTCTCGACATGAAACCCGTGCTGTTGCGGGTGCAGACGGACCTCTTCCGGGCCGCCCCGGTGCGGGACGTCGCGACGATCCGGGCCTTCGAGGCCCTGGCCTGCGGGCTGATCCCGACGGTGGACGCCGCGACCGCCGAGATCGTCGCCCAGAAGCTCGCGCCGCTCCCCGACACGCCCCAGAGCGTGCTGGCGCTGCTCGCCGCGCAAGGCGGCGGCGCCCGCGACGCGGTGCTGGCCGGGAGCCCGGTGCTCACGACCGCCCTGCTCGAGGCCGCCGGCAGCGGCCCGGGCCTCGACGCGGTGCTGGCCCGCCGGCCCGACCTCGGCCGGGCCCTGGTCGAGGACCTGAGCCTGCGCGGCGACCCGGAGGTCGACCTCTCGCTCGCCGGCAACCCGGGGGCGCCGCTCGCCGGGCCGGCCCTGGAGCGGCTGGTGGAGCGGGCGCGCCGTCGGCCCGATCTCGCCGCCCTGCTGCTCGCCCGCGACGACCTGCCGGCGGTCGACCTCGCGCCGCTCTACCTCCAGGCCGAGCCGGAGCGCCGTGCGGCGATCCGCGAGGGCGTCGCCGCCCGCGCCGCCCTGCGGCCGCAGGGCCGGGCCGGGATGCGTGCCGCCGGCGCGGCGCTCACCGCCTTCGCGGGACGGGGCGAGCCGGAGCGGTTCGAGGCGGCGCTCGGCGAGGCGCTCGGCATGCCGGGGGCGAGCTTCCGCGCCACCGAGCCGGAGCGGCGCGACCTCCTGGCGCTCGCCCTGCGGGCCGCCGACCTCGCCGAGGAGGAGGCGGTGTTCATCTTCCTGCGCCTCGATCCCTCGATCGCCCGCTCGGTCGACGCGGTGTTCGGCCTGACCCGGCTGTTTCGCTCGATGGACGCCGCCACGGCGCGCGACCTCGTCGCCTCGATCCTCGGCGGCGAGCCGGCCGCGCGCAGCGCCACCCCCGACCAGCACCGCCCGGCCCACGGCCCGGCCTCGCCGCGGCTGCGCCCGGCGGCGACCGCCGCCCCGGCCCTGCGCCCCGCCCTGCCGGAGCGTACCCGCAAGACCCGGTGAGCCGGGCTCGGCGCGCGGGGCACGGCGGTTTCACCTCGGCCGCGAAATGGTCTAGGCACGGCATCCCGGATGCCGTGCCGCCCGTGACGGGCGAAGCCGCGGCGGAAGAACGAGAAACCGTCGCGGAGGACGTTCGTGAGTGCCAGCCTGCCGGTCGCGCTGCCCGACATCGGTGACTTCAAGGACGTCCCGGTGGTCGAGATCCTGGTCAAGCCCGGGGACCGGATCGCCGTCGACGACCTCCTGATCAGCATCGAATCCGACAAGGCCACCATGGAGGTGCCCTCGCCGGTGTCGGGCATCGTGTCCGAGATCCTGGTCGCGCCCGGCACCCGGGTGTCGCAGGGCACGCCGATCCTGATGGTCGACACCTCCGGCGAGGCGGGGGCGCCCGCCCCCGCCGCATCGTCGCCTGCCCCTCAGCAGGCGCCGGCCCCGCAGACCCCCGCCCCCGCCGAGGCCCCCGCAGCCCCGGCGGCCGGTAGCGCGCCCGAATCCCCCGTCCCGTCCGAGGCCCACGCCACCCCGTCGGTGCGCGCCTATGCCCGCGAGCTCGGCGTGGCGCTGGCCGGCATCGCCGGCTCGGGCCCCCAGGGGCGCATCCTGCGCGAGGACGTGCTGGCCTTCGTGCGCGGCCAGATGGCCGCCCCGGCTCCCGCAGCCCCGGCGCCGGCGCCCACCGCCGCCCCGGCCGCGCCCGCCTCCGGGATCGGCGCCGGCCTGCCGCCCTGGCCGCAGGTCGACCACGGCAAGTTCGGCCCGGTGCGGCGCGAATCCCTGTCGCGCATCCAGCAGATCTCCGGCCAGGCACTGACCCGCAACTGGCTGACGATCCCGCACGTCACCAATTTCGACCATGCCGACGTCACCGAGACCGAGGCGCTGCGCCGCGAGCTGAACGGGGCCGCCCGGCCCGGAAGCCACAAGGTCACCATGGTGGCGATCCTGATCAAGGCGGCCGCCGCGGCGCTGCGGGCCCATCCGCGCTTCAACGCGGCGCTCGACGGCGACGGCCTGATCCTGAAGGACACCGTCCATGTCGGCTTCGCGGTCGACACGCCGCGGGGCCTCCTGGTGCCGGTGGTGCGCGACTGCGACCGCAAGGGCCTCGTCGAGATCGCCCAGGAGATGGGGGCGCTCGCCGAGCAGGCCCGGTCCGGCACGCTGCCGCCCGCCGCGATGCAGGGCGGCGGCTTCTCGGTCTCCTCGCTCGGCGGCATCGGCGGCGACGGCTTCACCCCGATCATCAACGCGCCCGAGGTGGCGATCCTGGGCGCGGCGCGCTCGCGGATCGAGCCGGTCTGGGACGGCAGCGCCTTCCAGCCCCGCCTGATCCTCCCCTTGAGCCTGTCCTGGGATCACCGGGCGGTGGACGGCGCGGCGGCGGCCCGCTTCCTGTCGCACCTCGCCGCGGTGCTCGCCGACCTGCGCCGGGGCGCCCTGTAAGCCGGCCGCCGACCCCCTGCCCGGGCCCGTCAGGGGCCGGCCGGAGGGAGGGCCAGCACCGCCATCGGGCCGGCCTCGTCGACGATCACGGCGACGGGGGGCTCCTCGCCGCACGCCCCGGCGGGGAGGCGCAGGCGATAGCCGATCCGCCGCGTGCCCACGGCCTCGTAGCCCGGCTGCCGGGCCAGGTCCCGGCGCGTGCGGCGCGGCTTGTCCAGGGCGACGAGGCGCCCGCCGCAGAACAGCGCGAGCCGCATCGCCCGGTCCGGGCGGGCCGGATCGAAGGCATGGGCGCTCACCAGGTCCTCGACCGCCGAGAGCCGCTCCCGCGTCTCCACGCCCGCCCGCAGGGTCGGCGGCAGGGCGAGGCCCCGCTCGGCGATGGCGGCCTCGGCTGCCGCCGCCGAGCCCCATGCCCCGGGCAGCCGGGCGATGGCGCGGCGGACCCGGCCCTCGGCCCAGTCGTTGCGGGCCATCTCGGTGCTGCCCCAGAGCGCACAACCCACGAACACGACCAGGAAGGCCGCGAGGGCCCGCGCCAGCGTCGCCGGGCGCAGGGCATCGATCCGCCCGCGCAGGCGCCGGTAGAGCGCCAGGTCGACGGGACCGAGGAGCGCAGCGACCGCGAGGGCCCCCGCGAGGCCGACGGCCGCGTAGGCGGGGCCCGACCAGTGCGGCGGGCAGGCCCAGTGCGCGAGCAGCAGCACCGGCGGATGGGTGAGGTAGAGCACGTAGCTCCAATCGCCGAACGCGATCAGCCCCCGGGCCGCCGGGCCCTGGCGGCGGACCGGCGGCGCGGTGACCGCCGCTCCGACGACCAGCACCGCCGCGAGACCGCCGAGCCAGCGCGCCGCGGCGGTCTCGACGAGGAAGCAGGCGATAAGGAGCGGCAGGGCCGGCAGCGCCGTCGCGGGGCGGATGCGGCCCGACGCGATCAGCCGCGGCAGCAGCAGCCCGCCGGCGAACGGAACGCAGGCCGCCGTGACCGGCACGAGGTAGAGCGGCGGCGGCATCATGGCGCGGCTGTCGGGCGGCAGCAGAGGGAAGGCGACGGCGAGGAGCACGAGCCAACCCGCGGCGACCGGAACGAGGCGGCGCGCCTGCCCGGTCGTGGCGAGCGCGAACAGGCCGACGTAGAAGGTCATCTCCAGGACGAGGGTCCATTCCACGCCGAGCGGCGTGCTGCGTGGCCCCACCGGCGCGAGCGACAGGGCCAGCACGGAGAGGCCGCCGAATTCGAGCCCCAGGGCCGCGGACAGGCCGGCGAACAGCGCGACCACCGCGAAATAGGTCGGGACGATGCGGCTGACCCGGTGCGCCAGGAAGACCGTGGGCGAATCGCGGGTGACGAGCCGCGCCATCAGGAACCCGGACAGGGCGAAGAAGAGCGCGACGCCCCACACGCCCATCAGGCCGTCGAGGACCGCGAAGGGCCGCTCGGCCCCGCGCAGGGTCTGCCCGTACACCGCGACATGGTGGATGAGCACGAGACCGGCCGCGAGGGCGCGCAGCACTTGCAGGTTGGCGAGTTCCCCGCCCGACCGGGCAATGCTCGCGACCGGCGGCGCCTCGCTCCCCGGAGCGCGGCGGGGCCGGAGGATGACGGGGCCGGACAGGTCCCGGCGGAAGGAATCCCGATGGAATCGGATGGACATCGCCGGCGTCTTCGAACGGCGCGGCGCGCGGGGGCGCCGCCGTCCTCAGCCGGCGCCAGATAAGAGCTGGAAACAAGACGGAATCGGTCCGGCCCGTCGCAAGGCCGTCCACGATGACAATTTGGCAACGGTCGCGGTACCCGGGTTCGATCGCGCCGCGCCCGAACGGAACAGGTCCGAGCATGCCCGTGCCCAGGACGACTGAGCGCATCAGCCGGCCATCCGCCTCACCGGAGATCCGGCGCCACGCCCTGGTCGACGAGGCCGAGGCGCGGCACCACGGTGCCGGGGGCGAGGATCGCGCCCGGGGCCACGACGGCGTTGGCGCCGAGCCGCGCCCCGTCCCCGACGAGGGCGCCGAACCTGGCACGCCCGGTCTCGATCAGCCTGCCGTCGTGCCGGAAGGCCACCGTGGCGCCGGGCCACTCGTTGCGGTGGTTGGCGATGACCGCGCCGGCCTCGAGGTTGACGCCCCGGCCGATCACGCTCTCGCCGACGAAGTTGAAGTGGGCGAGCGCCGTGCCGGCGAACAGGAACGAGGCCTTCAGCTCCGAGCCCGGCCCGATCGTACAGGCCTCTTCCAGCCAGGCGCCGCCCCGCAAGGTGGCGCCGTGGCCGATGAAGCAGCGCGGCCCGACGACGAGCGGGCCCTTGAGCACCGCGCCGGGCTCGATCCGGGCGCTGGCATGCACCGCCACCTCGTCGGCGACGGAAAAATCCTCGCCGAGGCCGGCCAGCAGCCGGCGGACGATGTCGTCGGCCGCCCTCGTGAGCGCCCAGGGCGGCTCGGCGGCGAGATCCGCCAGGGCGGAGGCGGGCAGGGCCGGGATGTGACGGACGAGCAGGTTCACGGCCGTCACGATCCCCGGGGGCTCAGTCGCAGACGCGGACGCGGCGGATGTAGACGTCGCCGAACTCGTCGACCATCCGGCGGCGGACGGTGTAGCACTCGGGGCCGTAGGCCGGGGCGTAGCCGTAGGCCGGCCCGCCATAGACGGGGGTGTAGCCGTAGGCAGGAGCCGGCGCGTAGCCGTAGCCATACCCGTAGGCCGGGCGCGAGCCGGCCGCGATGGCGCTGCCGAGGGCGAGGCCGCCGACCGCCCCGAGGGCGAAGGCCGGCCCGGCCCGCCAGCGCGCCTCGGCCGGGGCGGCGCCGACCAGGGTCACGCTCGCCAGGGTGGCCGCGGCCACGCAGATGGATGCGATGCGCTTCATGGCAGATCCCCATGACGTAAGGGTTGAACAAGCATTCGCGAGCACATGAGACCCGATGACCGTGGTCCCTGCGTGCTCGATGTCCCGTTTATCGCGCCGCCAGGCTGAACGGAGGCTGAAGCTTGAGCACAGGATTCCTTCAGCCTGCTATGCGGCGTCGGCCGTCGGCTTCGCCCGGACGATGCGGTGGCCGGATACCTCGGCGCCGGCCTCCGGGGCGAGGCGGCGGAACGACAGCGCCGAGAGCCCCGAGAGGATCGCCACGGCCAGGAAGGCGGGCCCGAAATCCTCCGCCCGGATCTCGGTGCGGCCGTGCCACTCGGACGCCGACTGGAGCACGAAGGCCCCGAAGGCGACGCCGATGCTGAGGGAGAGCTGCTGCGCCACACTGGCGAGGCTCGTCGCCGCGCTCATGTCGCGCGGGTCGACGTCGGCATACGCGATGGCGTTGACGGCGGTGAATTGCAGCGAGCGGAAGCAGCCGCCGACGAGGAGCACCGCGATGATGAGGGCGTGCGGCGTGCCCGCCGTGAACAGGCCGTTGACGGCGAGGAGGCCGGCGGCGACCACCGCGTTCAGCGTCATCACCGCCCGGAAGCCGAAGGCGCGCAGGATGCGGGCCGCGATCGTCTTCATGAACAGGGCGCCGGCGGCGGCCGCGAAGGTGATGAGGCCCGAATGCAGCGGGTCGAGCCCGAAGCCGAGCTGGAGCATCAGCGGCAGGAGGAACGGGATCGCCCCGGTGCCGATGCGAAACAGGCTGCCGCCGAGCACCGCCGCCCGGAAGGTCGGGTAGCGCAGCAGGTCGAGGCGGATCACCGGATGCTCCACCCGGCGGCTATGGGCGAGGTAGAGCCCGCACAGCACGACCCCCGCCCCGGTGCAGGCCCAGGACACCGCCTCCGGCAGCAGGTGGCGCCCGCTGGAGGCGAGCCCGAGCATCAGGCTGGCGAGCCCGGCCCCCGACAGGACGAAGCCGAGGAGGTCGAGGGGCGGGCGCTCCTCCTCCTTGACGTCCTGGAAGTAGCGGGTGGCGAGCAAAATGCCGGCGAGCCCGATCGGCAGGTTGATGAAGAAGATCCAGCGCCAGTGGAGCGCCGTGGTGATGAAGCCGCCGAGCGGCGGGCCAATCACCGGGCCGACCAGCGCCGGGATGGTCAGCGTCGCGAGCGCCTGGACCAGCTCGCCCTTGGGCACGCTGCGCAGGAGCACGAGGCGCCCCACCGGCACCATCATCGCTCCGCCCATGCCCTGCAGGAAGCGGGCGGCGACGAACCAGCCGAGCGAGTTCGAGGCCGCGCAGGCGAGCGAGCCGGCCATGAACACCGCGAGCGCCCAGCGGAAGACCGTGCGGGCGCCGTAGCGGTCGGCGGCCCAGCCGCTGATCGGGATGAAGATCGCGAGGCTGACCAGGTAGGAGGTCAGGGCCAGCTTCAGGGCGATCGGGTCCTCGCCCATGTCCGCGGCGATCGCCGGCAGCGACGTGGCGAGCACGGTCGAGTCCGTGTTCTCCATGAACAGGGCCGTCGCGACGACGAGGGGGACGATCCGAACGGTGCGCATGGCCCCGTATCTAGCGCTCGCCCGGAACGCCGGAAGCGCGAATCGGCGGGGCCTGCCCCGTCATCCGTGCGGGGCAGGCCGATCCCGGCGTTACGCGGCCGCCACCGGGGGCATCCCGTCGCCGGCCGCGCGGCGGGGCGCCGGGGCATGGGCCACCGGCAGCACGCCGTCGTCGGCGAGCGTCACGAAGGCGCTGCCGTCATAGGCCAGCAGCGCGCCGGTCTCGATCTCGAAGAACCAGCCGTGCAGGGCGAGCTGCCCCTTGGCGAGCGCCGCCGCCACGCTCGGATGGGTGCGCAGGTGGGCGAGTTGCGCCACCACGTTCTCGAGGGCGAGCGCCCGCAGGCGCTCGGTCGGTCCGAGATCGGCCGGATAGGCCTCGCAGACGATGCGGTCGGCGGCGTGGCTGTGGCGCAGCCAGGCGGCGACGTTCGGCATCGCGTCGAGGGCGCCGGGCTGCATCAGCCCCTTCATGGCGCCGCAATCCGAGTGGCCGCAGACCACGATGTCGCGAACCCCGAGCGCCACCACCGCGTACTCGATCGCCGAGGAGACGCCGCCGTTCATCTGCGAGAAGGGCGGCACGATGTTGCCGGCGTTGCGGCAGACGAACAGCTCGCCCGGCCCGGCCTGGGTGATGTGCTCGGGCGAGACTCGGGAATCGGCGCAGGCGATGATCAGGGCCTTCGGCTGCTGCCCGTCGCGCACGAGGCGCCGGTACATCTGCCGCTGGCCCGGAAACACGCTGCCGCGGAAGGTCGAGATGCCCTGGATGATGCTGCTGTCCACGAGGTGTCCTTGTGCGGGAATGAAGATGCGGGAACGGGAGGATGCGGACAACGCCGCGATCCGTCGGGATGGTGGTTCGCGGCCGGCTCGTACGGACCCCGCTCCCGCCGCTTGCGCGGGGAGGCGAGTAGATCCGCAAGTCACCGACTGTATTTCCCGGCGAACCGTCGTTGTCTCACCGACGACGAGAACAATGACGGAGACGATGTTCCGGGGATGTGCGGGTACGCACCCGGGTTGATCCTGCGAGATAATCCCGGGACCGGGCGGCGACGTGCGGCGGCGCACGCGCCGACCGGTGGATCGCCGGACGACATCGGACGGGACGGCGGCGCGAGGCGTCCGCCCGGGCGGAATCGGTCGCGGCCGGCGGCCCCGGCTTGACCGCTCCGGCCCCCGCGGCCCATACCACCGGCAGCATCGAGGAGGCCCATGGTCACCACCGCGAGACGGCCTCCGGGCCTGCCCCCGCGCTCCGGACCGGCGCCGGCCCTGCGGCGTCCGGGCGCCCCCGCCCCGCGGTTCCGTCGCCCGCTCTGATGGACCGCGATCCGATCGTCTTCGCCTGGCGCAGTGCCAAGCGCCGGCACGCCGCCGCCATCGCGGTCGCCCTCGGTCTCGGCGCGCCCCTGGTCGGGCTCGGGCTGCTCGCCCTGCGCGACCTCGTCGACGAGCTCCTGGCCCTCGCCGAGCCGGGACGCGGGCCGATCCACTTCCTGCACCTCGTCGTGCCGCTGCCCGAGCGCCTCGGCGGCCACGGGCTGGTGCTGGTGCGCGGCTGGCCGCTGCCCGAGAGCGCCCTGACCCTGTCGGCGCTCGGTGCCCTGATCCTCGTCGCCCTGGCGCTCGCCGGGCTCGGCTGGGGCGTGGCGCGGCTCTGCGTGACGGCGCAAGCCGAGGCGGTGCGCCGCCTGCGCGAGGTGGCCGAGGACGCGATCCTGCGCTCCGGGCCCGCCGCCCGGGACGACGCCCGGGCGCTCGCCGGCCAGGTCGGGGCGGCGATCCGCGCCGCCGACGGGCTCCTCGCCGTCGGCATCCTGGTCCCGGCGCTCGCCGCGGGCAGCGTGCTCCTGGCGCTGGCGGTCGCCGCCGCGGTGGCGCCGCGCCTCGTCGCCGCGGCGGGCATCAGCCTCGTCGCCGCGGCGCTCGCCCGCCAGCTCCTCATCGCCCGGACCGAGCGCCGGGACGACCAGCGCCGGCTGGAGGGGGCCGCCCTCGAGCGCGGACTGACCGACCTCGTGCGGCGGCTGCCGGCGGTGCGGGCCCACGGCACCACCGCCTTCGAGCATGCCCGCCTCGGCCACGTCGCCGAGCGGGCGCGCCGGGCCCTCACCGAGACCGAGAACGACCTCTCCCGCGCCCGCGCCCCGGCCCTCGCCCTGGCGGTGCTGGTGCCGACCGTGATGCTGGCGGCCGCCCTGTGGCAGGCCCCCGCCCCCGCCGCGCCGGTGAGCGCCGGCGGCCTGTCGGCGGTGCTGGGGGCGCTCGCGATCGCCTCGAGCGCGGTGGCGGCCTTCCTGCGCCAGAGCCGGCGGCGCCGCGCCGCCCTGCCGGCCTTCCGGGAGATCGCCCGCGCCGCCGCCTCGCTGGAGGCCCGCGCCCGGGCGCCGCGCCGGCTGCGCAGCCAGTCCGCTCCCCTGCCGGACGGCGGGCCGATCGTGCTCTCGACCGTCGCGGCCTACGATCCGGCCTCGGGCGAACGCCTGATCGGGCTCGATCTCTCGCTGCCGATGCCGAGCCACGTCGCGATCCTGGGCGACCGCGGCAGCGGCAGCCGGGTGCTGGCCGCCCTGATCGCCGGCCAGCTCGAGCCGACCGCCGGGGCGGTGACCTATGCGGGCACCGACCTGCGCTCGGTCGAGCCGGCGGAGCGGGCGCGCCGCATCGCCTATGCGGGCGGCGAGCCGGTGCTGATGAACGGCACGCTCCTGCAGAACATCCTCTACGGCGACCCCGCCTTCGCCGACGGATCGAGCCCCGACGCGAGCACGCCCAACGCCGGCGAGCTGGAGGAGCGCCTGGTCGAGGCGCTGTCGGTCACCGGGCTCGACCGGCTGGTCTACGGGCGCGGGCTCGCCAGCGTGCTGCCGCGCCGCCTCGACGCCACGACCGCCGCGGCCATCGTCGAGACCCGGGACGCCCTGCGGGCGGCGCTCGCCGCCGACCACGCCGCCCATCTGATCGAGCCGTTCGACCCCGCCCGCTACAACCGCCAGGCGACGGTGGGCGAGAACATCCTGTTCGGCGCGCCGGTCGGCTCGGCCTTCTCGGAGGCGCGGCTCGCCGGCCACCCCTTCACCCGGGCGGTGCTGGAGGCGGAAGGCCTGACCCGGCCGATGACCGAGATGGGGCTCGCCATCGCCCGGGCCACCGTCGAGATCTTTTCCGACCTGCCGGACGACCACCCGCTCTTCGACGCGTTCTCGCTGTTTCCGGCCCGCGAGCGCGGCTTCTTCGAGGACCTGGTGGCGCGCCAGCCCGAGGCCTCCGGCTGGCGCCGCGGCCCCGCCGGCCAGCGCGACCGCGCCCGGCTGATCGGCCTGTGCCTGCGCTACAGCGAGACCCGGCACCGCTTCGGCCTCATCGACGAGGCGATGGAGGCGCGCCTCGTCGCGGCGCGGCGCACCTTCGCGGCCCTGCTGCCGGCCTCGCTCACCGGCTCGGTCGAGTTCTACGATCCCCGCAAGGTCACGGCGGCGGCGAGCCTGGAGGAGAACCTGCTGTTCGGCCGCGTCGCCGGGGCGGAGGCCGGGGCGGGCGCCCGGGTGCGCGCCCTGATGCAGGCGGTGCTGCGCGAGCGCGGCCTCGAGCGCACGGTCTACCGCTTCGGCCTGGCGAGCCAGGTCGATCCGCGGGCGGCGGAGAGCGGATTGGCCGGCCGCGACGGCTTCACGCCGTTCGAGCGCGCGGCGATCGACCTCGCCCGCTGCCTGGTGCGCCGTCCCGACATCCTGGTGGTCGGCCTCGCCCTCGACGACCGCGGCGCCCCCGAGGTGATGGCGGGCATCGAGCGGCTGCGGGCGGCGCGGGCCGGGCGCGGCCTCGTGGTCTGCCTGCCGGCCGAGTGCCGGCCGGACGAGGCCGCCCCCTTCGACGTCGTGCTGCGGGCCGAGCGCACCACCGTGGTGCGGGCCGGCGCGCCGCCGGATGCCGGGGAGACCGCGCCGTTCGGGGACCGGGCCGCCGCGTCGTCCCCGGCGACCTCGTCATCCACAGAGCCGGTGCGGGCCCGCACTCGCTTAACGGCAGATTAGGCCGTCCGGGGGAACCTTCGTCTTGTGCTCACCGTTCGTGCTGCACATCTTTCGTGTAGAGTTCCCACCCATGTCTTGCCGGCCTGTCCGGCCGGAGCATTCGCCATGTGCGTTGTCGCACATCCATTCCCTGCAACCCCCATCACGGTCACCGGCATGACAACGAGGGGTCCTCTCATGGAAGCCGGCTTGACGCTCCGGTTCTGGGGCGTCAGGGGATCGACCTGCGCCTCGGGCCCCGATTTCGTGGAATTCGGCGGGCATACGCCCTGCGTCGAGGTCCGCTGCGGCGAGCGGCTATTCGTGATCGATGCCGGCACCGGCATCAACGCGTTCGGCGCCCACCACCGCGACCGGGTGCCCCAGCGGGTGGACCTGCTGCTCAGTCACCTCCACCTCGACCATGTCGGCGGCCTGCCGTTCATGAAGCCGGCAATCCTCGACCCCTCCCGCGAGATCCACACCTGGTGCGGCAACCTCGACGGGCAGAGCGCCGCCGAGCCCCTCGACCGGCTCTTCTCGCCGCCGCTCTTCCCGATCACCCTCGACATGTTCCCCGCCCGCTTCGTGCATCACGGGTTCCGGGCCGGCGAGAGCCTGACCTTCCCGGACGGGGCGGTCGTCGACACCATCCCGCTGCAGCACCCCCAAGGCGCCACCGGCTACCGCTTCCGGCATGCCGGCCGCTCGGCCTGCTACATCAGCGACCTCGAGCATTCCGAGCCCTGGCCCGATCCGGCGCTTCTCGACTTCGTGCGCGGCGCCGACCTCGTGGTCTATGACGGCATGTTCACCCAGGGCGAGTACCCGTCCTGCCGCGGCTGGGGCCACTCGACCTGGCAGAAGGGCGTCGAGCTGTGCCAGGCCGGCGGCGTCGGCAAACTCGCCATCGTGCACCTCTACCCGCAGCACACCGATTCGCTGCTGCGCGACCTGGAGGTCCAGATGCAGGGCCAGATGCCCGGCGCCTTCGTGGCCCGCGAGCGCCAGGAGATCACCTTCGCGGCCGTCGCCGCGGAGGCGAGCCCGCGCAGGCGGGTCGCCCAGGTCGCTTGAAAGTCGCCTGAAGTCGCCCGGTCAGAACGCCGTCGCGGCCCAGCCCGAGAGCAGACCCGCCCCGAGCACCAGCACGAAGGCGGCGGCCCACAATTCGAGGACCCCGACCGCGATCGCCCCGCCCTGGCCGCGCCCCCCGGCGAGCCGCAGGGCGAGCGCCTTGGCGAAGACTGCGAGCGCCGCCAGGATTCCGGTGGTGATCGCGGTGCCGAGCGCCATCGCCAGGGTCGCGGCGACGCCCGCCCACAGGATGCCCTGCGACAGGGCGAAGACCAGCACCAGGATCGCCCCGGCGCAGGGGCGGGTCCCGGCGGCCAGCACCACGCCGGCCTGCTCGCGCCAGCCCGCCAGCCGCTCGACCCTGGTTCCGTCGGCAAGGCCCGCATGGCCGCAGCCCGGCCCGCAGGCGGGGCCCGCCTCCCGGTTGAGAAGGCGCGCGAGCTGCCCCGCCTTGCGCCAGGTCACGGCGGCCCCGAGCACCGCCACGCAGGCGAAGCCCGCGGTCTCGATCACCGTGCCGGCCTGGTTGAGGCCGGCGGCGGTGAGGCGCAAGACCACCGCGCCGCCGCCGACCAGCGCCAGGGCGACGACCGCCTGGAGCAGGGCCGCCAGCAGGCTCAGGGCAAAGCCGCGCTTCAGGGCGCGCTCGCCGGCCATCAGGTAGCCGGCGATCACCGCCTTGCCGTGGCCGGGCCCGGCGGCGTGCAGCACCCCGTAGGCGAAGCCGAGCCCGACGAGGGTCGGGGCCCCGTCCCGGCCGTCCTTGACCGCCGAGACCGCGGCCTGGAGCGCCCGCGAGAAGCCGGCCTGCATGGCGAGCAGCCAGGCGCCGAGGCTGGTGGCGCCGTTCGGGCTCGCCTCGCGAAAGCCGATGCCGAAGGGCGAGCGCGGCGGCGCCCGGAAGCCGGGAGCCAGCAGCCCGAGCAGGGCGGCCAGCAGCGCGGCCGCGGCCAGGACCGCGAGGGCGGCCAGCAGCAGGCGCTGGAGCCCGCGGGAGGGGAGAGCGAGGGGAAGGGCGCGGGTCAGCACGCGACGACGATCCGGTTGGCGAACTGCACGCCGTAGGTCGAGGCGGCGGTGATCGCCTCGAAGAAGGCCTCCGACATGCCGGTGGCGGCGGGCGCCGGCGCGGTCGTCTTGGGCCGGTGCGCGGTGACGCGGCAGGCGGCCGGCGCGCCGACCAGCGTCGCGACCTCGCCGCCCTCGGCGAGGCTGAAGGCGACGAAGTAGGTCGGGTCGTAGACCTCGAGCGAGGCCGTGCCGGCGACCGGCGCCTTGAGCGGCAGGGTGAAGCGCAGGGTCAGCTGCCCGTCCGAGAAGGTCATCGCCGGATCGGCGGCGGCGCCGAGATCGACCTTGCGGCCGTTGACCTTCAGCACCGTGAAGTAGGCGTTGTCGGAGAGGTTCTCGGCGTTGTCCCGGGCGAGCGCGGCGAGCGCGGCCGGGTTGACCGGCCCGGTCGTCGACTGGCCCAGCCCCTGGATCGCGAAGGCGGAATAGGTCGGATCGAAGGTCCAGGCGTGGCGCACCGCCCGCAGGATCCCGTCGGGCCCGTAATCGAGCTCGGCCCGGGTGGTGATCCAGACGTGCGGATGCGCGAGGGCCGGCGTCGCCGCGGCGAGGGCGGCAGGCAGGAGGCCGACGAGGAGACGGGACGGGCGCAGCATGACGATGTCCTTCGGCGACGCTCGCCCGTCGTGGTGAAGCGATGGTGAAGCGCGTCGCGCCCCCGGTGGCGCACTGGTCCCGCCGCATTGCGGCGGGAGCGGGGCGGTGGGGCCGTGCTTCCGATCCGAAGGCTCGCGCCCGAGCCCTCCCCCCTCTGCGGGGGAGGGTGGCCCCCGGAGCGGGCCGGGAGATGGGCAGCGCGACACTTCAGGATGAGGCGTCCTTCATCAAGGTCGCGACCTCTCCGGAAACGTCGTCCCCTCTCCCGCCCCGCTCCGCGGGGCACCCTCCCCCGCAGAGGGGGGAGGGTTCGGGCGGGAACCGCACATCAGCCCCCGCTCCAGCAGGTCCAGATGCCCCTCCAGGTAGGCCGGCCCGTCGAGGGCGTGGTCGTCGCCGAACATCAGCCGCCAGGTGCAGGCCATGATGACGGGTGCGAAGAGCAGGTGGGGGAATTCCTCGGCGGCGGAAGGCCGGAATTCGCCCCGCTCGATCCCGTAGCGGACGACCCGGCGCAGGGCCTCCACCTCCGGGCCGATCACCTCGGCG
This sequence comes from Methylobacterium sp. ap11, assembly GCF_900110515.1. NCBI lineage: Bacteria > Pseudomonadati > Pseudomonadota > Alphaproteobacteria > Hyphomicrobiales > Methylobacteriaceae > Methylobacterium > Methylobacterium sp. ap11. Next base: position 138,822 of record NZ_FOEB01000015.1, read on the forward strand.
CGCCAGCGGTCGGCGAGGTCGGGGAAGCGGCTGACCTCCGCAAGCAGCATCCGGATGATCTCGCGGGTGCGCCGGTCCTCGACCATCTGCTCGTATTCGAAGGCGAAATGGGTGCGCAGGATCGCCATCGCGGAGCCCTGCGGGGCGGCGGTGAGGGCCGCCAGGTGCTCGCGCGAGGGACGGCTCATCTCGTGCATCGTGGCGAGGAACAGGTCCTCCTTGCTCGGGAAGTACAGGTAGATCGTGCCCTTGGTGATGCCGGCGCGGGCCGCCACGTCGTCGAGCTTGGTCGCCATGAAGCCGCTGCGGGCGAATTCCTCGAACGCCGCCTCCACGATCTCGCCGGGCCGCTCCTCCTTGCGCCGCCGGCGCTGTCCCGCCACTGCCATCTCGTACCCTTATTGACTGCCTGGTCAGTTATTAGTACGAGACAGGGGTCGCCTTCAAGGAGCGCGCCATGGCCCGCACGGTGATGTGCCCGTCCCGGATCCGCCGGTCTCGTCCAACCCCACCGACCTGGCCCGGGTTCACCCGCCTGGCCAACGGCCTCGACCTGCACGCTCCCGCGGCCTCCCGCGCGCATCCGCTGCTGCCCCGGCGCGGCGCCGTGCCGGCGCTCGCCCTGGTGCTCGTCGCCATCGCCGGCTGGGCGGGCCTCCTGGCCTGGACCCGCATCGACCCGGTGGCCGCACCCTGCGCGACCTGCGTGGTCGACCAGAGCCGGCTCTGAGCCGGCACGTCCTTTCGCCTTCGCCCCGGCCCGTCGCCGGGGCCTCACCCACAGATGCGGCGACGCCTCCCCTCGCGGGCGGCCCGCCGCATCTGGAAGGAGCGGCCGCACCCGCCCCCTCGCGGCCGCTCCTTCACATCCGCCCCCCGCCCGTGCTGTCCTTCGGGGCTTCCCGTCCCACGCCGAACCGGTACGCTCGACGTCCATGAGATCCAGCCCGCCCCTCCGGGGCCTCCACCGCTCGGCCGTGGTCACCGCCCTGCTCCTCGCGGGACAGGTCTTCGCCGGGCAAACCCTCGCCGGCCAGGCCCGCGCCGACGCGCCCACCCCGACGGCCAAGGACGAGGCGAAGCCGGCGACGGCGCGGGACGCGAAGCCTGCCGGCGCGCCCGCCGAGGTCCGGGTGGTCACCGCGGCGCTCGCCCCGGTCTCGGCCGAGGTCGTGCTGACCGGCGACATCCAGGCCAAGTTCCTGAGCAACATCGCGTTCCGGGTCAGCGGCAAGATCCAGGAGCGCCTGGTCGAGGTCGGCGAGCACGTCACCGCCGACCAGGTGCTGGCCCGGCTCGAGCCGCAGGAGCAGCAGGTCAACGTCGACACCGCGCAGGCCGCGCTCGCCTCGGCCGAGGCGCTCTTGACCCAGGCCAAGGTCGGCTTCGAGCGCCAGCAATCCCTGATGCGCAGCGGCTACACCACCCGCACCGCCTACGACCAGGCCGAGCAGACCCTGCGCACCACCCAGGCCTCGGTCGAATCCGCCAAGGCGGCTTTGGGCAACGCCCGCGAGCAATTCTCCTACACCGAGCTGAAGACCGGGGTCGCCGGCATGATCACGGCGCGCAACGCCGAGGCCGGCCAAGTGGTCCAGTCGGGCCAGACCGTGTTCACGCTCGCCCAGGACGGGCCGCGGGACGCGGTGTTCATCGTCTCCGAGACGCTGCTCGCCGAGCCGCCGGAGGGCAAGACCGTCGACATCGTCCTCCTGTCCGATCCGCGGGTGCGCACCACCGGCACGGTGCGGGAGATCTCGCCGGCGGTCGATCCGTCCTCGGGCGGCGTGCGGGTGAAGATCGGCCTCTCGGCCGTACCGCCCGAGATGTCGCTCGGGGCGACGGTGGCGGGCCTCGGCCGCTTCCGCGCCCGGCAGGCGATCAGCCTGCCCTGGAGCGCGCTGTTTCGCTGGCAGGACCAGCCGGCGGTCTGGGTGCTCGATCCGGGCAGCGGCACCGTCGCGCCCAAGACCGTCACGATCGACCGCTACGCCGGCTCGGCCATCGTGCTGTCGGACGGCGTCGCGCCGGGCGAGCGGGTGGTGACCGCCGGGATCCAGCTCCTGCGCCCCGGCCAGGCGGTCGCGGTGGTCGGGGAGGACGGGAAGTGAAGCACGTCCCCGCCCTCGCCGTCCTCGTCCTCCTCGCCGCCTGCCAGGAGAAGACGGCCGAGGCGCCGCCGCCGGTGCGCCCGGTCCTGACCACGAAGGTCGAGATCCGCACCGCCGAGACCTTCGGGCCCTTCGCCGGCACGGTCGAGCCGCGCTACCAGACGCAAGCCGGGTTCCGGGTGCCGGGCCGGATCGTCGCCCGCGACGTCTATGTCGGCGACCTCGTGCCCAAGGGCGCGCGGCTGGCCGCCCTCGATCCCACCGTGCTGCAATTCGCCGTCACCCGGGCCCGGGCCGACGTCACCGACGCGGAGGCGCAGCTCGCCAACGCCAACGCCGTCGAGGGGCGCCAGCGCACCCTGTTCGACGGCGGCAACGTCACCCAGGCCGCCCTCGACGCGGCGGTCGCTACCCGCGACACCGCCGCGGCGCGCCTGGCCCAGGCCAAGGCCGCCCTCCAGAAGGCGACCGACGAGCTCGGCTACGCCACCCTGAAGGCCGATGTCGACGGGGTGGTGACCGCCTGGAGCGCCGAGGTCGGCCAGGTGGTGAGCGCCGGGCAGGTCGTGGTGACGCTCGCCCGCCCCGACATCCGCGAGGCGGTGGTCGACATCCCGGACGGGCTGATGGCCGGCATCAAGGCCGGCACCGAGTTCACCGTGACGCTCCAGGCCGCCCCGACCATCACCGCCAAGGGCCGGGTGCGCGAGATCGGGCCGCTCGCCGACCCCGCGACCCGCACGCGCCGGGTGCGCATGACCCTCACGGCGCCCCCGGAGGCGTTCCGGCTCGGCACCACCATCACGGTGGCGCTGGCGCGCGCCACCCCGCCGCGCATCACCCTGCCGGCCACCGCCCTCCTGCGGGAGGAGAGCCGCACCAGCGTCTGGGTGGTCGCGCCGGACGGCAAGTCGGTCGCCCGCCGCGAGGTCGCGGTGGTCCCGGTCTCCGACACCGCGCAACCCGACGAGGATACGGTGACCTTGAGCGACGGCCTCAAGGCCGGCGAGACCGTGGTGGTGGCGGGCGTCCACAGCCTGAAGGACGGGCAGCCGGTGCGCCTGACCGCCTCGGGCCTCTGACGGCTCCCTGATTTTTTTTCGCGCGCGGCCCGACCCGGCCCGCCTTCCAGACCCCTTTCAGCGCGAGGCCGCGCCCGATGAAGTCGTTCAACCTCTCCGAATGGGCGCTGTCGCACCGCTCCTTCGTCTGGTTCCTGATGGCGGTGGCGATCGTCGCCGGCGCGATGTCGTACCGCAAGCTCGGCCGCGAGGAAGACCCCGCCTTCGCGATCAAGACCATGGTGGTGCAGGCGGTGTGGCCCGGCGCCACGATCAGCGACACCCTCGACCAGGTCACCGACCGGATCGAGAAGGAGCTGCAGCAGATCGGCGCGGTCGACTACACGCGGAGCTACACCACGCCGGGCCAGGCGACGGTGTTCGTGAACCTGCGCGACACCACCCCGCCGCAGACGATCCCGTGGCTGTTCTACCAGGTCCGCAAGCGGCTCGGCGACATCAAGGGTACCTTCCCGCAGGGCATGCAGGGCCCGTTCTTCAACGACGAGTTCGGCGACGTCTACGGCAACGTCTACGCCTTCACGGCCGACGGGCTGTCGATGCGCCAGCTGCGGGACTACGTCGAGACGGTGCGCACCCGGATCATCAAGGTGCCGAGCATCGGCAAGACCCAGATCATCGGCGCCCAGAACGAGGTGATCTATCTCGGCTTCTCGACCCGCAAGCTCGCCGGCCTCGGGGTCGACGTGCAATCGCTGATCAAGACCCTGCAGGCCCAGAACGCGGTGGCGCCCTCGGGCGTGATCCAGGCCGGGCCGGAGCGGGTCTCGGTGCGGGTCGGCGGGCAGTTCACCGACGAGAACAGCCTGAAGGCGATCAACCTGCGGGTCAACGACCGCTTCTTCCGCCTCTCGGACGTGGCCGAGATCGAGCGCGGCTACACCGACCCGCCCGAGGCGCTCTTCCGCTACAACGGCCGGCCGGCGATCGGGCTCGCCATCGCCATGCAGCAGAGCGGCAACCTGCTCGAGTTCGGCGAGGCCCTGAAGTCCCGCATGCGCCAGGTCGAGGCCGAGCTCCCCGTCGGCGTCGGCATCCACCTCGTCTCGGACCAGCCCAGGATCGTCGAGGAGGCGGTCGGCGGCTTCACCAAGGCGCTGGTCGAGGCGGTGGTGATCGTGCTCGTGGTCTCGTTCCTGAGCCTCGGGATGCGGGCCGGCCTCGTGGTGTCGTTCTCGATCCCGCTGGTGCTCGCCATCGTGTTCGTCGTCATGGAGGTGATGGGGGTCACGCTGCAGCGCATCTCGCTCGGCGCCCTCATCATCGCGCTCGGCCTCCTCGTCGACGACGCGATGATCACCGTCGAGATGATGGTGTCGCGGCTGGAGGCCGGCGACAGCCTGCACAAGGCCGCGACCTTCGCCTATACCTCGACCGCCTTCCCGATGCTGACCGGTACCCTCGTCACCGTGGCGGGCTTCCTGCCGATCGGCTTCAACGGCTCGGCGGCGGGCGAGTACACCTACTCGCTGTTCGTGGTGATCGCGGCCTCGCTCCTCGTCTCCTGGGTGGTGGCGGTCCTGTTCGCCCCCCTCATCGGCGTCAAGATCCTGCCGAAGACCATGAAGGGCCACCACGAGAAGCCGAGCCGCCTGCTCAACGGCTTCCGGGCCCTGCTGCTGCCGGCGATGCGCTTCCGCTGGATCACCGTGGCCGCCTGCGTCGGGATGCTGGGTGCCGCGGTCGTCGGCATGGGCCACGTCCAGCAGCAGTTCTTCCCGGCCTCCGACCGGCCCGAGGTGCTGGTCGACATGACCCTGCCGCAGAACGCCAGCATCAGTGAGACCAAGGCGCAGATGGACCGGTTCGAGGAGGCCCTGAAGGGCGATTCCGAGATCAAGCGCTGGAGCTCCTATGTCGGCCAGGGCGCGATCCGCTTCTACCTGCCCCTCGACCAGCAGCTCTCGAACGCCTTCTTCGGCCAGATCGTGATCGAGACCGTGTCGCTCGAGGCCCGCGACCGCACCATGGCGCGGCTCAACGCGCTGGCCCGGCGCGACTTCGTCGGCACCGACGTGTTCATCCATCCCCTCGACCTCGGCCCCCCGGTCGGCCGGCCGATCCAGTACCGGATCAGCGGCCCCGACCTGCAGGTGGTGCGCGCGCAGGCGCTGAAGCTCGCCAACCTGGTGGCGCAGAACCCGCATGTCGGCCTGCCGACCTTCGACTGGAACGAGCCCGGCAAGGTCCTGCGGGTCGAGATCCTGCAGGACAAGGCGCGCCAGCTCGGCGTGACCTCGCAGGACATCGCCGGCATCCTCAACGGCGTGGTCGGCGGCACCACGATCACCCAGGTCCGCGACGCGATCTACCTCGTCGACGTGGTCGGCCGGGCGCAGGGGCCGGAGCGGCGCTCCGTCGACACGCTCCAGAGCCTGCAGGTGCCGACCGCCGGCGGCGCCACCGTGCCGCTGCTCGCCTTCGCCAAGATCCACTACGACCTCGAGCAGCCGATCGTCTGGCGCCGGGACCGGATGCCGACCATCACGGTGCGCACCTCGATCACCGACGCGACCCAGCCGCCGACGGTCGTCGACGCGCTCGCCCCCGCGGTGGCGCAGTTCCGCGCGGAGCTGCCCGACGGCTACGACCTCGCGACCGGCGGCGCCGTGGAGGAGGCCGCCAAGGGCCAGGGCCCGATCGCCGCGGTGGTGCCGGTGATGCTGCTGGTGATGGCCTTCTTCCTGATGGTGCAGCTCCAGAGCGTGCAGAAGCTGTTCCTCGTCTCGAGCGTCGCCCCGCTCGGCCTGATCGGCGTCGTCGCGGCGCTGCTGCCGTCGGGCGCCCCGATGGGCTTCGTGGCGATCCTCGGCATCCTGGCGCTGATCGGCATCATCATCCGCAACGCCGTGATCCTGGTGACTCAGATCGACGAGTTCGAGGCCGAGGGCATGACCCCCTGGGACGCCGTGGTGGAGGCGACCTGCCACCGCATGCGCCCGATCCTGCTCACCGCGGCCGCCGCCAGCCTCGGCATGGTGCCGATCGCCCGCGAGGTGTTCTGGGGGCCGATGGCCTACGCGATGATCGGCGGCATCATCGCGGCGACCTTCCTGACCCTGTTCTTCCTGCCGGCGCTCTACGTCGGCTGGTACCGGATCCGGCCGCAGAAGACGGGCGAAGGGCACGCTCCCAGTCACGCTCCCGCCGGGACGTGAGGCCGGAATCGCACCACCCGCCCGCCGCTTGACTTCGAGCGCGCTCGAACCTCTAGCCTCGGATGCGTCGTGGCGAGAAGGTGCGCATGAGGATCGGGGAACTGGCCGCGCGTTCGGGACTGACCGCCCACACCCTCCGCTACTACGAGCGGATCGGGCTACTCCCCTACGCCGACCGGAACCGGTCGAGCCACCGTGACTACGACGCGTCGATCCTGACCTGGATCGCCTTCCTGGACCGTCTCAAGACGACCGGGATGCCGATCCGGGAGATGGTGCGCTACGCGGCCCTGCGAAACGACGGCCCTGCCACGCAGGCGGAGCGCCGCGAGATGCTGGAACGGCACCGCGCGCGCGTCTGCGCTCACGTCGCCGAGCTGCAGGATTGCCTTCTCGTCCTCGACACCAAGATCGCCGGCTATGCTGGCACCGCCGAGAGGATGCAGGCGCATGACACAGGACCATCGGGCCGGCGACAGCCGGCTGGAACGCGGACGCCGGGCGCTCGCTGAGATCGACGGCCATGCCGGAGAGGCGGTCGTCGCCTCGCTCGCCGACATCGCCCCGGATTTCGCGACCTACCTGCTCGAGTTCCCGTTCGGCGACATCTACAGCCGCCCCGGCCTCGACCTGCGCGCCCGCGAGATCGCCACCATCGCGGCGCTGACCGCGATGGGCAACGCGACCCCGCAACTCAAGGTGCACATCGCGGCGGGACTGAACGTTGGTCTCTCCCGCGAGGAGATCGTCGAGATTCTCATGCAGATGGCAGTCTATGCCGGATTCCCGGCGGCGCTGAACGGCCTGTTCGCCGCCAAGGCGGTGTTCGCCGAGCGTGAGGCGGCCGGCTGAGCCGCTCGGTCCTCCGGTGGCGGGGCCGGTGATCCGGCTCCGCCCGCGGGTGCGCGCCCGTGGGCACGCGACGGGGCGTGCGACCCTGGCGTGAACGCGTCGAGACGGCCGACAACCCCTCCTGGCGTTTCACCTCTCCTTGCGTAAGATGCGGCACACGCCCGTATCCGCGACGCCGGGAGGCAGGATGAATCCGACCATGATCGAAGCGAGCCGAAGCCCCGCGGCGCGAGGCGCGCCCGTGACCTTCGACACGCGGCTCGGCGGCCTGACCCGGCTCGCCCTCAAGGGCGTGCTGCTCTCGCTCGTGACCTTCGGGATCTACCGCTTCTGGTACGTCACCGACCTGCGGCGCTACTTCTGGAGCCGCACCGCCGTCGACGGGTCGCCGGCCGAGTATACCGGCACCGGCAAGGAACTCTTCCTCGGCTTCCTGGTGGCGCTGGCGCTTCTGGTGCCGATCTATCTCGGCCTGTTCGCGATCTCGCTCGCGGTCCCGGCGCTGGCCCCGCTCTCGGTCGCGATCTCCTTCGTCACCCTGTTCGTGCTCGGGCAATACGCGCTCTATCGCGGACGCCGCTACCGGGCGATGCGCACGCTGTGGCGCGGCATCCGGCTCGGCCAGGACGGGTCGGCCCTCGCCTATGCGGCCCGGGCGGCGGGCTGGTGGCTCCTCGTCTACCTGAGCTTCGGGCTCGCCTTCCCGTTCATGCGCGCGAGCCAGGAGCGCTACCGCGTCGGCCACACCCTGGTCGGCACGAGCCGGCTGAGCTCGGTGGCGCGCGGCCGCGGCGTGCTGGGGCCGTGGCTGCTGCTGTACGTCGTCGGTCTCGGGATACCGATCGGGCTCGGCGTCGCGCTGCTGGCCGCCTCCGACTTCTCGCTGCCGGCCGACCTGATGGTGCCGAAGCCCGGCGGCAAGGCGGGCGAGACGATCCTCAACCCGGCCTACGCGGGCACGACGATCGGCCACCTCGCGAACGCCCTGTTCGTCGCCGCCCTGGTCTGCCTCCCGGCGGCGTTCCTGCTGTTTCCGTACTACCGCGCCCGCGAGGCCCGGGCCTTCGCGAACGCCCTGCGCCTCGGCGGCGTGCGTCTCGCCTCGACCCTGCGGGCCCGCACCTTCTACGCGGCCTATCTCCGCTACGCGGCGGCGCTCGTCGGCCTCCTGCTCGCGCTGGGCCTCGGGGTCGGCCTCCTGACCCTGGCCGCGCAGCAGGCGGGGATCGGCGTGGTCCACTGGGCCGTCGTCCTGGCCTATCTCGGCGGCGCGCCCCTGTTGGCGGTGCTCTATGTCCGCCTGGTGCAGGCCCGGCTCTGGGCCGCGGTCGCGACGAGCCTGACGGTCGTCGATCCGGACGAGCTCGCGGCGATCCTCGCCTCGGCCCGGGGTGCCGGCAGCGGCCTGCAGGAGGGCCTCGCCGACGCGCTCGATGTCGGCGGCGCCCTCCAGATCGGCTTCTGAGCGGTGCGACACCCGCCGCCGCAGGCCTCCCCCGTCGAGGCCGAGGGCCGCTACTTCGACGGCTTCAGCGCGCGCCCGCACCCGGTGCGCCTGCGGCTCGACGACCGGTTCCGGGTCACGGGTCGCGCCGTCGCGAAGGACTGGGACCCGCTCGACCTCCGGGCGGCGGATGCGGCGCCGCCGCTGATGCGGGTCGGCCCGGGCCACGCGCCGGACCGGGTCGAGTTCGCGGATGCGGCGCTCGCCGCCGCCCTGGCCGAGCGCTGCCCGGACCTGCATCGGCGGGCGGGAGCGGGCGGTATTGCGCGCCTCGTGCTGTGGTCGGTCGCCGCCGGGATCTCGGTCCTGCTCGTCGCGCTCTTCGGCGTGCCGTACGTGGCACGCCTGCTGGTCCCGCTGGTGCCGGATGCCGTCGAGGCACGTCTCGGCGCCGTGGTCGAGCCGCAGGTGCTGCGCGCCCTGGGACATCCGCCGGCCTGCACCGGGGAGGCCGGGCGCGCCGCCCTCGACCGCCTCGTCGCCCGGCTCGTCGCGGTGCGGCGCCCCGACGGATCGCCGCCGGCGGACCTCGCGGTGAGCGTGCGCCGCCACGACATGGCGAACGCCCTGGCGCTGCCGGGCGACCGGGTGATGCTCCTCTCGGGCCTGATCGGGCGGGCGAGGTCGCCGGACGAGGTCGCGGCGGTGCTCGCCCACGAGTTCGGCCATGTCGGGGCGCGCGATCCGACCCGCGCCCTGATCCGGGCCTCCGGCACCTCGTTCCTGCTGAGCCTCGTGCTCGGTGACCTCACCGGCTCGACGGTGATCGTGGCGGTCGGCGAGGCGGCGCTCTCGGCGGGCTACAGCCGCGAGGCCGAACGGGCGGCCGACGCCTACGCGGTCGACCTGATGACGCGCGCGGGCGGCAACGGCGCCGCCCTGGCCGACATCCTCGAGCGCATCGCCGCCGATGACGGACCGCGTGGAAACCTCGACCTCCTGCGCAGCCACCCCCTCACCGCCGAGCGCGCCGCCACGATCCGCGCACTCGCCGGTCCCGGCGCATCCGGGCGACGAATCCTGCCGGTCGACGCGTGGACCGCCCTGAAGGGAATCTGTGCCCCCGCCGAGCGGGCGCCGCACGACGCAACGACGCCGTGAATGACGGTATGGATGGGTCCTACGGGAAGGCCCCCTCCCCTGCCCCCGGCTGTCCGGGGATCGGTCACGATCGACGTGAGGGCGCTTCCATCAGTGCGGTTCGGCGCGACGAGCCAGGCCGGGTCGATGCTTGCGATCGCGTGATTTGAATAGCGAAAAACCCCGCCGGCGATGCCGAGCGGGGTTTTTCGTTTGGTTTGGTTGCGGGGACAGGATTTGAACCTGTGACCTTCAGGTTATGAGCCTGACGAGCTACCGGGCTGCTCCACCCCGCGCCAAGGCGCGATCCGGATCGTGTCGAGGGAAGGTGTACGTGCTTGGCAGGTCTGGCGGTGACCGACTCTCCCGTGTCTTGAGACACAGTACCATGGGCGCTGGGGCGGTTAACGGCCGAGTTCGAGATGGGATCGGGTTCTGATCACCCCGCTCTGACCACCAGACCGGCCAAGCACGTCGCGTTCGGCAAGCATGTTTTTGCGAGTGGCAGCCGGATGGCTGGTTCTCACGTCTTCATCGTGT